>DASXPZ010000825.1:0-10338 GCA_036493275.1 Pirellulales bacterium | reverse complement strand
GCCACCACTTTTTCGAGCTCGATCACTACGGGGTCTTGCTTGGCGGCAGCAGCCACCTTCGGAGCGAGCTCGGCGATTCGCGTTCGAAGCGATTGGCGCGCCGCCGTCAGGCCGCTGATGCGCAATTGCGTCGCCAATACTTCGTCGTCGATCCGAATCATGCGTTGTTCAATGACATTTTTCGAGATTTTCAGGCCCAGCTCTCTTTCCAAGTTATCAATCTCTTTCGCCTCGCGCAACCTCCGTTGCTCCAATTCGGCCGATTCTCTTTGCATCTGGTCGATGCGTCTGACGTCCTCGCTGGGATCGCGTTCGAGATCGCTCAGATCGCGGCTCAGACCGGCGCGCACTTCTTGGAGGATCTTGCCGGCCGGCAGTCGCTTGTCGCAGGAGGAGACCCAGATGTCGGCCATAAAAATTCCGGCCGGCAGGTCCTCGAAGCGTTCCGTTACGAGAGAGATCTCGAACAAATTGCCAGCCTCTTCCGCGGCTTGCAAGGCCTCTTTGCCAAACTCTTTTTCGAAGTCCTTGCGAATCCTGCCCACGCCGCTTCCGGTCTGAATCAGACCTTCGATCAGGGCGGGGCTCGTCAAGCCCGAATCGGCCGGGCAGGCGACGCGAAGCACCGCTGACACGGAACTGGTCATCGGAGGACCTTTCCGCGGCGGGTCTGGCAGAGAGTCTGGCGGCGGCTCTACGACCTGGGCGCTGGCCGTGCTCAACAAGAAAGCGGCGGTCCAGCAGATCAGCCAACTTGTTCGTAAGATTGAGCGCATCAGGCGCCTCCTGGAGGTTCGGTCGTGTTGAGTTCCGCCAGACGAATCCGCGCCTCGGCGGCCGAATCAGTGGTGGGAAACAAGCGGACGATCTCGCGATAGATCTGGGCCGGATCTTCATGCGGCCGCGGCTCGTCTCGCAAGCGATCAGCCCGCGCAATCATGCGATAGGCCACCAGGTCCAAGCGCTCGCGGACGACTTGGGCCGGTTCCTCATCGGTCAGTGCGCGGCGGGCCAGCGCCAGCGTCGCGTCTCGCTCGCGCTCGGCGATAATTCGCTGAGCGGTCCGCCAATGCAGATCGGCCTCGGCGTTGAGCGCCGCCAGCTCGGCGAGCGCATGCTCAGCTTCGAAGGGCGTGGGCGTCGGTTCCGTCGTCGGTCCTGAGGTCGGCGATTCAACGATCTTTGTAGCGCCGATTGCTGCGGCCGCCTGAGGCTGGTCAGCCGCCGGAATCGATTCGCTCGAAGAAAGGCGCCAAGCGCTCACGCCGACGATCGCCAGCACGACTGAGGAAGAAAGGGCGACCAGTATTTCCCTGTGCCGCCGCTGTTGTCGCGCCGCGCGTTCGACGCGACGCACCATCTCGCCTGGCGTCGGTAGCGTCGGCTCGCATTGCGAGTCGGCTCGTTCGAGCAGTGTTTTTAGTGGATCAACTGTCATTGAAATCACTCGTAGGCCAGATGCGATAGAGAGGTGGCAAGCAGTTTTCGCGCCCGCGTGAGCCGCACTTCGACGGCGTTGCGTTTGATTTGCAACACGTCCGCGACCTCGGCCACCAATAGTTCTTCCAAATAATGCAACACGATCACCTCGCGCGAGCTCGCGGGCAGTTTCGCTACCACGGCTCGCACCTGCTGGGCAGTTTCGTCGCACGCCAGCTTGATGTCCCCGGCCACTTCGCCCGCCGATCGCGAAGGCTGACTGACAACCTGGCCGAAGACGCGCTCGCGCAGCCAGCGCCGCCGCATGGTGGTGCGGCAGCGGTTGACCGTGATCGTGGCGAGGTACGTCCACAAGGACGCCTGACCGCGAAATCGTTTCTGATGGCGATACGCCGCCAGAAAGACTTCCTGCGTCACGTCTTCGGCGCCGTCGGTCCAGCCCAATAGCCTGGCGGCCAGCCCGGCGACCCGTTTTTGGTAGCGGTCGACCAACTGCTCGAACGCCTGGCGATCACCGCGCGCAAATCGCTCCGTCAACTCGCGGTCTTCAACCTCCGCGGGGGGCGAATTCACGGGCTCAGGCGCCAGGGTTGTCGCGTTCATCGACCGACAGTGTAGACTCGCCTGAGCGGGAATGCTTACAAGAAAAATGCCGGTCGTTCGAAACTCATTTGAGCGTCCGAAGATACGCGATCAAGTCTCGCAATTCGTCGGGCGAAAGGATGCGATCCAGGCCCTCGGGCATGATCGAGAGCCGGCTCGGCTGCAACGATTCGACGTCACGGAGGATCGTCTTTTAGAAGATTCCGATTCAACCGGCGCCCGCGACAACGGCATGCGGTGTGAGAATCTCGATGCCGTCTTTTTCGTAACGGCGAAAATCACCCTCATTGCGGGTTAGAATCTCTCGAATTCCAGCAGAGAGCATCGTAGCGACAAGCCTCGCGTCGTGGACCGCCACACCCTGCACTCCATGCCGCTCGACGATTTCTCGCCATCGCAAGAAAGAACTCGCAGTCTCGTACTCTAGACGGCTCACGCGACAGATGATATTCACCATCTTTCGTACTTGGTCGCCTGGCAGCCCCCGTCCGTTGCTCGTGACCGGTCGTGTGCTGACGTTCCAGAACTCGGCAATATTCTGGGGCGTGACGGTGAGGATCTTGCCCGAGTCGATCAATCGCCGCAGGGCCTGACGTACAATGACATTCTCATTTGTCTGCGAATTGAACGCCGGAATCAGAACGCAAGTGTCGATAAGGACAGCCATCAGTCGTGGTCGAGGTAGATGTCGGCGCGTGAGTAGGCGCCATTCGAAGAAGGTCCGGCAACCGACGCTTCATCGAGAAGACGCATCAACTCGTCGCCGGTCAGTCTGGTCGCGAAGGCTGGCGGTACTGTGGCCGCCAGTTGCTCAAGGTAGGCTTCCAGGCTCATGCCTTCAGCCCGGGCGCGTGCGGTGAGAGCGGCGGCGACCTCGTCTTGAAGTTGAATATTGACCATGTATCAATGATACCTCAGGCCCTACAGTGGCGTCCACCTTTCTCTTGCTGGCGCCTACGGGACGACGGCGCTGTGGCGCGAGTTATTTGAGCGTCCGCAGAAACGCGATCAAGTCTCGCAATTCGTCGGGCGAAAGGACACGGTCCAAGCCCTCGGGCATGATCGAAAGCCGGCTTGGCTGCAACGACTCGACGTCGCGCCGATCGACACGCAGCTCGTTGCGGTCGGGCGTTAGCAAGTAAATGGCCGTGGGCGTTTCGCGGACGATTAATCCGGTATGAACCTGCCCATCGTTTGTGCTGACGGCAAAGCTCTCGTAGCCGCGGGCGATCGACGCGCTGGGAATCAAGATCGATTCGGCCAGGTCGCTCGGCGCGCGGATCTCGCCGATTTTCGAGAGGTCTGGGCCGATCTTTCCTCCTTCGCCGGCCGCTCGATGGCAAGCGCTGCACGTGGCTTTGCGGCCAAAGAAGATCGCCCTGCCCGCGGCGGCGTCTCCTCCCTCCAACCGCGCCAGCGTGGCTTGCAATTGCTCGGACTGCCTGGCGGACGCGGCCTTCAACCGATCGATCAGCGGCTGCGCGGCTTGCCGCGACCTGGCGGGCATCGATTCGAATAGCTTGGCCAACTCGGTCGGGCTGAGGCTTTCCGCTCCGGCGGAACGCGACAGGGTGTCGACCAACTTAAGACCGACTGCTTCGTCCTTCATCGTAGCGAAGGCCTGCAGAAGGGCCGCCAGTTCGAGCGGGCCGGCGTCTGCAACCAGCGGCACGGCCTTTGTCTGTTGCGCGGCGGTTAATTTGGCGAGTCCCAGCGCGTCGGCCGCCAGCAGCCTGCGCTGCGAAGGGGCCTCTCCGCCGAGTTGGCTGGCCAGCACATTAAAACTTGCGTTGTCGATCGCGCCGCCTCGCTGGGCAACGGCAGCCGCCGCGGCGACGCGCAGCTCATCATCGCGCGCGTCGTCCGCCGCCAATTGCAGCAAACGCTCGTCGGCGCCGGCGATTCTTCGTTTGGCGGTCGTCGAAACGGCTTGCAACAGCTCATCGCGATCGGTCGAAGAGAGCCGGGAGCGCGCCGCCGCCTGCCATGCCGACGGGAGCTCGCGTAGATCGGCCTCGGCAATTACGTCGAGCAGCAATCGCCGCGTCTCGGGCGAAGAGCCGCCGACCGATAGTGATTCGGCCACGAGCGATTGCACATTGGCGTCGCCGGCGAACGCCAACAGCGCGCCCCGCAAAGAGTCGGCTCGCTCTTCCGGCAGTTGCTTTTCGCGCAGCCAGGCGGCTAGCCGATCGACGATTTCACCTGCCCAGCCGGGATGGCGCGTGATGACGTCGAGCGCCGCCTTGGCGAGCGCGGCGTCCGCGGTGTTCAGCAGCGCCGCCACTTCGTCTTGCTTCAGCCCGCCTGAATCCATTTGATCGAGGGCAACGAGCGCGGCGCGGCGAACGTCGGGATTTTTGTCTTCCAGGCCGACTCGCGTGGCGGCCGGGTCGTCGATGCGGATCAACGCGAAGATCAGCGCGTGTTCGAGAAAACGATCGTTCGGACGGTTGAGCTCCTTTAGTAGCACTGCAGCCGCGTTTGGTCCTGCTTTTTTCGCCAGTCGAGCCAAGGCGCTCGCGGCTTCGCGCCGAACCGAGGGCGCTTCGTCCGAGAGGGCCTCGCAGAGCGCGGAGGCTGAATCGGAGAATCCAAACGACCCAAGACTGATGGCCGCCGCCTGACGCACGCTGGCGTCGGGGTCCTTTAGTGTTTGGGCCAGAAGTACCACGCCCTTTGGCCCAGGCGCGCGGGCCAGCGCCCAGACGGCGTTTCGCCGCGCACGCGGTGTGCGCTCCACGCTTTGCAGCAGATCAGCGAGCCCGGCGGCGGCGTCTTTTCGTTCCCCCAACTCTTCGACCGCCCGATCGCGCACGGCGGAGCGCGGATCGTCGAGCCGGTCGACAAGTTCGGCGAGCGGAGCCTCGCTCCACGCCAGCTTCAGCCCTCGCGGGTCGTCGATTCGCTTGGCCCCTTTTTTGCGCACGCGGTAGATCGCGCCGCCGATCTCGGGCTTGGCGGTCTGCGATGTCGGGCAGCCGATCCGGAACCAGCCGCCGGTGTCGATCACCAGCAAGCTCCCGTCAGCGTCTTCCAGTACGTCGGTCGGGTGGAAGTCGATGTTCGTCGACGTCAGAAACGGCGTGTCTTGCGAGCGGAACGTGCCGCCGCTCGGCGAGAGTTGATGCCGCAGCACTTTGTGCGTGTTGAACTGCACGCTGAAGAGGTTGTCGCGATAGTCGTCTCCGAGCGCCACGCCGCGATAACGCGTCACGCCGCTCGGGGCGACCACGTCGAACAGGCTCAAGGCCGGCAGCAAGTCGCCGGTCCGTTTGAATTCGGCCGTGCAGTCGTGCTTTCGCGGATAGACGCCGCCGTAGACAAAGTGGACGAGCGCGTCGCGCCTTTGTTCGTCGGGGTTGTAAAACGTCATCGTGCCAATCATGTCGCCTGCTTCGGTGAAGCAGACCTCGACCGGGTTGTCCATGCCGCCGCCGCAGAAGACTTCGACGTCGCTACCGTCGGGCCGGCAAGAAAAGACGCGGGCCGCCAGCCCTTTGCTCAGCGGCTTGCCCTCGGCGTCGACAAAGTTGTGGCCGTGGCGACCGTCGCACCAATAGATCCGCCCCTCAGGACCCAAGAAGCAACCGTGGATGTCGGCCGCGTTGCCGATGAACCCAAAGCTACCGACGATCGGCTCGCGACGATCGGCGCGGCCGTCGCCGTCGGTGTCGGTGATCTTCCAAATATAAGGAGGGCTGGCGACGTAGAGCGAGCCGCGATGCGCGAGCGCCCCCATCGGAAAGGTCATCTTGTCCGCAAACAGCGTGCTCTTGTCGAAGCGGCCATCGCCATTCGTGTCTTCGAGCATCCGCACGCCGTTCGGCAGCTTGGCGAGCAACTCTTCGGCCGGAAAATTGACGCCGGCGTTATCGGCGACGAAGAGCCGGCCGCGCTCGTCGAAACCGGCCATCGTCGGATGCTCAACCAGCGGCGGCCCGGCCACCATCTCGATCTCATACCCATCGGGCACGGTGATTGTGGAGAGGACGGTTGGTTCAGTGGCCGTTGCGCGAAACGGCGCCGCGCAAAGGACGATTGCCAACACATAAACAGGACGCAATCGCATGCGGGCCTCGGGGGCATTCGTCAAAGGTTGACCGTACCCGAGTTTAACCGACGTGAAGAGAGATTGCACGTTGCGCGGGAGCTCTGGGGATCAGCGCGGGCCCGAGATGTTGCGACAATCCATACGGCACAGAAAAGACGAAGATCAACGAAGCGAACGTGTCGTCGAATGCCGTGTGATTGGGTAAACAGGCGACTTGCCTGCCAGCCGATTTCGCATCAGCCGTCGGTCGCAGAATGACGCGAAAATTACGAATTCGCGATTCGGCCGCCCCGCTGGGGCTTGCGACAAATTGATTTGCGCATCGCGACCTGGGATTTCATCCCAGGCTATATTAGTCCGCCCCTGCCGGGGCTCAAGCGCGTGATGGACGGCTCCTCTTGATCCGCGAGATGATTCGCAGGACACAAGTATTCTGCCGGGGCTTAGAAGCACTAACGTTTCGGCGCTGTGATCCGCGCGCTGGGGGCCGCCGGCAGCGCGGGCGCGGGTGGTTGCGCTGGCGTGGTCGCCGGGACTGGCGCTGTGGGTTGCGGCGCCGCCGGTTGCGTTGGAAGCGCCGGCTGGCCGGGGGCGACCGGGACTTGCGGAGCGGGGACTGGCGCCACGGCTCCGGGGGCGACTCCGCTGGGTGATCCGGGAACGGTCAGACCTGGGCTTGGATTAATGGGACTGCCTACTACGGCGCCGGGCGCAGCGGGTTGAGCCAACCCTTCCAGCGGCGGCGGCGGGGGGAGGTTGTCGATTCCGGTGCGGGCCGCCGCGCGGGCCGAATCGACGGCGCGCACGTAACGCACCAGCAGATCCTGCGTCGAACGGAATTCCGCGCGTTGCGTCAGCGGCGCGTAAGACGGCGTCTGCATCACCCGATCGTATTTTGCTTGCGTCTGCGCGAGCGCCTCTGCGCTGGGGTCGGTCCCCTTGGCTAGTTCAGGCGGCAGGGCCAAAAACGATTTCCAATTCGCGTCCAACAGCGGCTCCATGTGAAGATACGCGCCGACCAACACCGGCCGCAGATTGTTCGGCGTGTCAGGCAGGGTGTACCCTGGTGGGGGCGAAGTCGGCGGCGCGCCCGGTTGGCCCGGCGGAGGCCCCGCTGGCCCTGCCGGCGGCGCGGCGGTGTCTTGCGCCACCAGCGCCATCAACTGCGCGCCCGATGGCGGCAGCGTCGGCGGGTTGCCATAGAAGACCGCGTCCGCGCGGTTATCGACCTTCAACACGGAGCCATCGAGTGCGACTCCCAAGAAGAGTCCGCGCGCGGCGGAGTACGAATAGACTTCGGCGTTCAACTTGACGTCGGTGCCGGCCGAGGTCTGTCGACCGACCGGTCCGGCGGCGACCGAGGCGTCGGCGCCGAGCGTGAACTCGCGGCCCGAGAGCATCGTTTCGATCCCCTTGCGATTCTTGAACACCAGCACGATATCGGTCGATTGCAGTCCGGCCTGCCAGCCGACACTGCCGCCGGTGAACGTGACAAAGATCGGCGCCCGCCACACGCCGTCGGGATTCTTGACCATCACCACGCCCCGCCCGAAGCGGCCGGCGATGACAAAGCCCCCTTTAACGACGTTCGGAATGATCGCGATCGCCTGGGCGTCGGCCAACATCGACTGCGGGATCGATTGCGCCTTGAAGTTCGTGAAGCTCTGGAGCACCGCGGTCGCGCTCATCATCGTCCGCGTTTCGGGCGACGGTTCGAAGCCTTGCGCCTGGAGTCGGGCGGCGGCGGCAAGCGTCGACGTGACCACGAAGGCGTGGATCAGCAGATTTCGTGCAGTCATGATTCGATGAGCTCCAGGTCCAAATATTTTCGCGCCAGCGGCGAATTACGCCCCGAGGACGTTGGTCAATCCGAGGACGAGTGCGGCAGGGTGTCGGCCGAACGGGCCGAAAGAGTAGACCAGTTCATCGGTTGGGTCCAGGTCAGTCAGCCCGGAAAGGCCTCGTATTTAGCCCATTTCACGCAAGCCGCGAGTCGCCGATTTGACACCCCTCATAGGGCGAGGTATGACAGCCGCAGCGGGCTGTTCTGCGCGCACACTTCCAAAAACCCTCTCTGGCGTTCGGCTGGCGGCAATCAGGCGACGCATCTTTCACGGGGAAGCAAGCGACCATGATATTCGGCAAAATGTGGCACGCCCTCTCGGCCCAGATGAACAAGCTAGCAAACTACTTCTGGACGGCCGATCCGATCGCCCAGATGCAGTACGAATACGACCTGGCAGTCAACCAGTTGAAGGAGGGGCGCGAAGGGCTCGAGCAATATCGGGCGCTGGTTGAGCGCGTCACTCGCCAGGTGGCCAACGACAAAGCCCACGCCAGTAGCCTTGAAGCCAAGATCAAAGCCTACCTGCAGGCGGGAGATCGCGAGACGGCGGCCCGCTTCGCCCTGGAGTTGCAAAAAGCGAAGCAAGACATGGCCGAGAACGAAGGCCAGCTCAAACTTCACGAAGAGGCCTACGGCAACAATCTGACCAAGATCAAGCACGCGACGGGCAAGCTCTCGGCGATCCGCGAAAAAATCGCCAAGTACGACGCCGAGCTGAAGATGAGCCGCGCCGAGGCCGAAGTCGCCAAGCTCGCCACCAGTTTCAACTTCGACGTCACCACGGATTTCGGCCAGATCGAGCAAGTGATCCAGGACAAGATCGGCCTCAACCGGGCCAAGGTGCGCGTAGCCGCTGATCTTTCCGGCGAGGGCCTGACTGACATCAAGCGCGAGCAGGCGATGGAAAAGGTCCAGGGCGACATGGCGCTGCGTGACTTCGAAGTCAGCATGGGCCTGGTCACGCCCGAGACCGCGGCCGTGCCGCAAACCGCCAAGGAGCTTGGCCCGGCGGCAAAAGCAACTGAAAAGCAATCGAACTGACCAGACCGCGAACTTCGCGTTCCAGCCCGTCCAGGGATTCGCACGCAAACGTGACGCCCGACTCGACCGACACGGCAGCCTCTTCCAAAACCAATCCTGGCAAGCAACTGCGCGCCGATTTGCCCGATTGGTTTCCGGCCTGGTCGCACGAACTGGCCGAGCTTTACTTCTCCGGCACGACCTGTCTGTTCGTCGTCAGCGGCAATGTGCATGATCTCTTGCCGGCGAGCGCCGACGGCACGGCCTATACCAGCCTGACGGAGTTCCTGGCCGGGCAAATCTTCGGCGGTTGGGACATTGTGCTGCATTACGATCTGGCGCGCGGCTTGCGACCACTGGCCGGACAAGATCCGCAACGCTTGCAGGCGATGGTCCGGCTTCTCTCTGGTCGCTTTGGCGAATTGGCCCAGTGGCCGCGCGACCCGGACCAGGTGCTGCAACTGCTCGATCAATTCATCGAGCGCAACCTGGTCGAGAGCGCGCCGGAGCGCCGGCTGCGAATCGCTATTTTGTTCGGCTATGGGCAATACCTGGCGCCGGCGGGTGATCAGACTTCGCTCGACCGCGGCGACAAGGCGCGGCTGGTGCGGCTGTTGAATTGGGCGCAAAACCCTTACATCAAGCAGGCCAACATCGCTTTTTGTCTGCTGGCCGATAAGCTGACCGAAGTCAACGATCGGCTTGTTTCAAGCCCGCACGTGGCCGTGCTCGACGTGCCGCTGCCGGACCGCGAGGCGCGGCAGCATTACATTGAGCGGGCCGACGGCAAGAACATCGCGGCGCTAAAGGACATTACCGCTGGCGAGTTGGCCGATCTTTCGAACGGGCTGACGCTGGTCAATCTGGAAGTGCTACTGGCGCAAGCCCGCCAGGCGCCACAGACCTTGGGGCGCGATCGCTTTCGCGAGTTGAAGCGCGCGATGATCGAGCGGCAATGCCAGGGGCTGATCGAATTCATAGAGCCGAAGCACAATCTTGACACGGTCGTCGGTCACGCCGCCGCCAAACAGCGCTTGCGCGACGACGCCGCGTGGATCAGTCGCGGCCAGCTCGACACCGCGCCGATGGGTTACCTGATCACCGGGCCGGTGGGGACGGGCAAGTCGTTTCTGGCCGAGTGCTACGCCGGATCGATCGGCGTGCCGTGCGTCAAGCTGCGGAATTTTCGCTCGAAATACGTCGGCGAGACCGAAGGAAACCTCGAACAGGTGCTGAGCGTGCTCCGCTCGCTGGGGCCGGTGGTGGTGATGATCGACGAAGCCGACGCGGCGCTCGGCAGCCGGCAATCGGAAGGGGATTCAGGCACGTCGAGCCGCGTGTTTTCGATGATCGCCAGCCAGATGGGCGACACGAC
>DASXPZ010000824.1:0-10105 GCA_036493275.1 Pirellulales bacterium | reverse complement strand
AAGAGGCTCTTCGCGGATGCTTAGCAAAGAGGAATTGCGAAAGATCATTCGCGCTCGTCAAGACGACATTGCGACGGGGATCAACGAAGCCTTGAGCGGCAAAAACCTCACAGCGATCGAACCGGTCCTTGCCCGAGTCGGGCGAGGGAGTGAGTTGCCCCATTGGTATCGCAAACTCAAGCGAAGCGGGGTACTTCCCAATCTGGATGGGAAGACGATCGGCAGCGTCATTGAAATGCTACTCGTCGGAGTTCTGGAAACTTCGATCTTCGCCGGCATAAATGCTCCGCGGCTTCGAGTCAATCCAGCGCGAGGTGTGGATCTTCCGGATCTCGATCTAGGCGTCAAGTCTCCATCCGAAAACTTCTGTACGAGCGAGCCTTACTTCTCGGCTTACGAAAGGCTCCTCGGCAGCGATTGTGACCTGCTTGTCTTGCTGACGGATTATCAAACAAGGAAGAAGACTCCGCCTCTTCGACTCCAACTGATCAATTGGCGATATTTGACCAAAACACAAGTCGCCGACATTGGGCTTTGTGCGATCGCTCGCGCGCACCGAAAGTGGCTCATCGCCGAGAGTGAAGCCACAGCGCAAAGGGTGTTCCGCTTCCTCGCATACGTGAACCAAAGCGACTGGAGGGGACGCTATATTCTTCGCATGTTGGAGGTCATCCGTTCCCCCGATGAGATCGACAAGATTATTGGAGAAGCGTCCCCAGATTTTTCTAAAAAGAATAAAGCTGCCGCAAAGACGGACAAGCCATTGCTGCCCGATTCCGATTTGGAAGCCATTGAGAGAATTCGATCCATTCATCCTCGTCATATTGGGGTAATCGAGGCCGCAGATAACTGGGTGGTCGAAGTCTTGAAAGACGCAGCGCGATCACCGAGTGCGGATGAGTGGAAGCGATTGAAAAGCGCGCCTTTGGACGGAATGATCGGAATGAGCTTCGCGCTTCAGTGGCGTTACAACTTCGGCAGATTATTCGGAGTGGAGGCTTGCGACGTCGAGTTGGAACAGCCCAAAAGCTGAAACTCGTTGATTGGCAGCCCAGGGGTTGCGGCAACGAGCAACTAAGTCGTGATCAAGCCCGACGAATCAGGGCTTGATTTGGCGATCGAAATCGAGTTGTGAAATTCCGCACGAGCTGTTCACACCAGCTTAGTGAGGCGCCGCTTTCCGAATTGCAGCTAGTGGCAGTTGACCAGGACGCGGTTTCGATAGGCAATTTTATCTAGCTAATGGTAATCTGCGGGATTCGCGCTTTCTTTTTGCGTTGCGCTGCATAGACTTAGGTTAGGGTCGGTCTGTGGGCGCCCACATGCTGGTCCTGTCCGCGCCACTCATCTGCGTGCTCTTCTCGTTTGTTGTGACTCGCCGGGCTTGGGAAGGCTTCGGCACGTCACTTGCATCCTCCCCAATTGTGCTGCGCGTTCTCGCCGTCAGGGTTTCGACGGCGAAACTGCGGCAATGCCTTCCCACAGCTTGGCGGATGGAACAACCGCCTGCAGTCAGCGATGGATCGCCACACAGTGACTGCGCCGCAACGGAGCGGAGTCGAGGAGCCGTCGGTGGCGATACGCCCCGGCGCTCTGCGCTCTCGTTCCAACTTTCGGCGCCGTCTACGAGACGAGCGACCATGAAGACGAGAACGCGAATCGCGTGCATACTTTGCCTGATGCTTTTGAGTGTGTCTCGGGTCTTTGCCGACGAGCCTACCGCCTCCCCAGAGGAAGAGCGAGTTCCTGTCCCGGCGACCGAGGAGCGCCACCCGCGGCGCAAGATTGTGCTTGTGGAGCAACCCTCGGCGGCTGAGGCAGCGGCCCGTCAGAAGCAAACGCGCGAGGAAACATTGCGAACCCTCGCTTTGCTCGACGCGCTGGATGGCTTCCAGTGCCGCGTTTCGGAAGAGTGCTTGTCGCGACCCGTCTCCAAACCGGTCGGCGTCGATCTCGTGTTTCAGGACGTGATCGTAGGCGTTCCGGTATCTGGACAAGCCCGACTCGAAGGCGCGTTGCAGATCGATTTGGCGCCAGACAAAGAGCACGTGTCGTTCGATGTAATTCTTACCGGCGCCGTCGCGCTCAAAGGGACCGGCCGCTCGCAAGACGTGCAGATTCGGACCGACACGATCGTCGACTTTCATGCGATGAAGCGGCTACAAATCGACCAGCAGGGAATAACCAGCCTGCCGGCGACATGCACGGCCACGGCGGCGATCACAATGAAAGAAATCAGTAGCAGCCGACCGCGGCTCTTGGGAAAATTTAGCGAACGAGTTGCTCAGAAGCGCTCGGTCAGCAGTAAAGAAGCAGCCGAAGCGCAGAGCGCCGAGCATCTGGCCGAAGCAATCTCGGAACACTTGGACCGCGAGGTGGCAGCGGTGGTTGCCGTCGTCAACGCGGCCTTGGCGGACCATCTGAAAGCGGCGGATGAAACGGCGAAAAGCCGCTGGAGCCAGATTCGTTTCAACACCGCGGACGAGTGGATTCATATCGCTCGGCCGAGCGCCGGCAAGGAACTTCTCCATTTTGCCGCCGCTCAAGACAAAACGCCTTCTCCGCTCGTATTACAATTGCCGAGGGCCCGACTGGACGTGAACGTGGTGCTGACTGGTATGCGCTATCTGCAACAGGATGGTCAGCAGCCGGCCGCCTCCTCCCACGTGGCCGTCCGGCAGCCAGTCAAGTTCCGTCCAGTCGTGGAACTCGGTTCGGACACGATTACGTTTCGATTCGAATTCGACGAGCCCGCCAAGCTGGCGCAAGACGCCCCGGCGGCCAAAATTTCGACGATGCCATAAGATCGCCCGTGATGTCCGATGAATAGGGGCGCCATCGGACATTTTGGCGGGTCCCTTCTGTTCGCGAATTCTTGCCTCACCCATTCCTCGAACGCGCCGATCAGGCCGGGGTAGGAACTTGCGGACTGCTTTTATGATTCGGCGCCCAGTCATGGTATTTTGGCTGTTTTTCGCGCCGATCGGACCTGGCAAAACATGGCCCGTGTCGCTTTTATGCTAGCGCCGCAGGGCCTCTGCCCGTTAAATGAGACGTATCTTCTTTAGAGCGGGCTGTTTTCACGACGCCAAAAACTCCGCCCTGGTTACGGTTTGAGAAATTTCGCCGAATGGTTAATAATGGCCGGCGAAACCAGGAAACCAATTCAGGTCCAACAAAAGGACGTCTCGTCATGTCCCTCTCTTACGTTCGATTCGCGCGCGGCTGGGTTTGTGCCTCGGCGCTGGTTGGCGTTTCGCTGACCGCCAATCTTCAGGCGGAAGCAGCGCCCCCCGCCGGAAAGAAAGCGACCGAAGCCGCGCCGGCCGCCGCGGACGCAAAAAATGACCCTTACAAGGTGCCGGAAACCGGTGGCGTGAAGGAGTTGTTCGCGTTTATCAAACAGATCAGCGAGATCCAGCCGGCCTCGCAGGAAGAGTTCGTTCTGCACCGCGCAAAAGCCGTCAAGGCGATCAAGGCCGCCGCTGAGAAGATGCAAAAGGTCGCCACGCCCGAGGATAAGAAAACCGACAGCTATCAGGACGTGATGTCGCTATTGCTCAATCTGCGGGCCGGCGAAGCGCCGACTCTCTCGGACGAGGATCTGAAGAAGCTGACTGCGGATATCAAGGCCCAGCTTTCGAGCGCCGTGTCGCTCAAGGAGCAGTCTCGCGCCATCCAGGCCGCCATGCAAATGGCCAGCAGCTTTGAGTACAGTGATACGCCCGAGAAAGCGATCGACGCCTACGAAGAATTCGGCGCGATCCTGTCGCAGAACAAAAACAAGCAGATCGCGGCCCAGGGAGCACAGATGGAGGGCGCCGCCCGCCGCCTGGGACTGGTAGGCAACCCAATCGAGATCACCGGCACCCTGCTCGACGGCAAGAAGTTCGACTGGACCAAGTATCGCGGCAAGGTGGTGCTGGTTGATTTCTGGGCCACCTGGTGCGGCCCCTGCATCGCCGAACTGCCGAATGTCCGCAAGAACTACGATATTTACAATAAGCGCGGCTTTGACGTCGTCGGCATCAGCCTCGACGATGATCGTGACGCCCTGCTGGAGTTCGTCAAGAAAGAGGCCAACCCTTGGGTCACCCTCAACGATGGCGGAGGAGGAAGCCCGGCGGCCAAGTTCTACGGCGTGAACACCATCCCGACCGTGATTCTGGTTGACAAGGAAGGCAAGGTCGTCAGCATTCGCGCCCGCGGCGAAGAGCTCGGCCGCCTACTCGCCGAGTTGTTGGGTCCCGCCGACGCCCCGGCCGACGGCAAGAAGGATGACGCGGCGAAGGAGAAAAGCGCCGCCAAGCCAAAGACCGCGAAGTAAACAAGCGGCTCGAGAGCGACTGTCGCTTTTGGCAAAAAACTTATGGATGAGAGCCGGTGGTGAACGGCTCTCGTCCATTTTTATTTTTAGGCGCCCGAATGTAACGGCCGACGCGCGCTCGCGATGCTATCTGTTCCGTCGAATCGCCACGTGGATGGCGTCCCAGAAGGCAATCCGCGCTTCAAGCGCCGCCACGGCCGCCTCTTCTGCTGCGCGCCATTTGCCGGCGTCGCCACAGAGGCTTTGCATCAGCCGGGCCGCCATTGGGCCATGTTCATCGGCGTCGAGCTGGATGTGGCGGCGCAAATAATACTCGAACGAGTCGAGCCGGCCGTCCCCCGCGTGATTGAGCCTGCGCACGATCTGCTGAAAGACGTCCGGCAGCAGATCTTCGCGGCCGAACGTGAACGCGGAGGCGATGGCGCAGAGATCGTTCGATTCGATGGTGGCAAACGTGTGCAACACGAAATCTCGCACCGCTGGATCGAGCTCCACTTGCTGGAGCGCCTGCGAAATGGGCGCGCCCTTGCGTAGGATCGCCAGCAATTGATCGATCGCGGCAGTGCTGGCCCCGCAACCGCGCATTGCGCGATGGTAAAGTTCGAAGTGGCTGGCAAACCCGCCGGCGCCGTCTTGATCGGACTCTTCCCCCAGCACGATCTCATTCACCAGTCGGCAACCGAGCGTCGAGGCGCCCGGCAGCCACGGTGTGTCGACGCAGCTCAACCGCTTCTGTAACGCTTTCAGCAGCGACATAAAATCCCAGACGGCGAACACATGCCGCTCCATGAACGTCCGCAGCGCCGGCAGCTCGCCGAGATCTTGATAGATCGGGTGGTTCAAAAGCGTTTGTCGAAACGGTTCGATCGCGGCCCGCAGTTGCTCAATACTCACGAATGCTTGTCCTCAAAGGCGTCAGAGCCGCTTGAACAGAAATATCTTTTAACTCGATTCGCCAGTCTGGGCGGACTCCCCGCCTCTATCCAACGTCTCCCAGCTCCAGCACCTGGCCGTAACGCACCAGCACCATTTTGCGCAGTCGCGCATGCTCCGGGTTGGCCAGGCCGGGATCTGCGGCGACCATCTCCTTGGCGTCGCGACGCGCTTCATCCAACACCGCGGCGTCCATTCTGGGGTCCGCAATGCGCAACGGCGGCAGGCCGTGCTGTTTTGTTCCCAACAAGTCGCCAGGGCCGCGAAGCGCGAAGTCGGTCTCCGCCAGCTCGAAGCCGTCGGTCGACGCGGCAAACGCTTCGAGCCGTTTTTGCGATTCGGGCGAAGTCGGCTCGGCAAAGACGCAGCAAAAGCCCGGATGGGCGCCGCGGACGATGCGGCCACGTAGCTGATGGAGTTGCGCCAATCCGAATCGCTGGCCGCTTTCGATCGCCAGCAGCGTTGCATTCGGGACGTCGACGCCGACTTCGACCACAGTCGTCGAGACGAGGACCTGCGTCTCGCCGCGGCGAAAGGCGTCCATGGCGGCCTGCTTTTCGGCGGCACTCATTCGGCCGTGGATCAAACCTAGACGGAATTCTTCGAGCGGCCCGTTGGCCAGCGACTCGTACGCTTCTTCCAGGCTGGTTGGACCTGTAGGCTCGTCGGTCGCCTCTCCGGTTTCGGCCGATTCCACCAGCGGCGTGACGACGTATCCCTGCCGCCCCTCGCGCAGTTTACGACGAAAGAAATCCCACCAACGATCGCGTTGCTCGGCGGTGGCCAGGTAAGTGTGAGTCGGCTGGCGGCCGGGGGGCGAATCGCGCATCGTCGAAACGTCAAGATCGCCAAACAGCGTCATCGCCACCGTGCGCGGAATGGGAGTGGCCGTCATCACCAGGTAGTGCGGATCGAGGCCGGCTTGCTTAAGGCTCGCCCGCTGGCGGACGCCGAACTTGTGTTGTTCGTCGATCACGACCAGGCCGAGCTTGGCAAACTCGACCCCTTCTTGCACGATCGCCTGCGTGCCGATCACCAGGTCGAGCTCGCCGGCGGCGAGCTTGGCAAGCGTCTCGCGCCGCTCCGCCTGAGTCAGCGCGCCGGTCAACAATCCCCAGCGAACCCGGCTGGCGGTCAGAAAGCGCTCGATCGTCAGCGCGTGCTGCCGCGCCAATAGCTCCGTCGGCGCCATCAGAGCCGCTTGTTGTCCATGCGCAATCGCCGCCAGGAGCGCGTAGACCGCCACGACGGTTTTGCCCGAGCCAACGTCCCCTTGCAGCAAGCGATTCATCGGGTGCGCCAGCGCCATATCGGCCGAAACTTCGGCGATCGCCTGCTCCTGACCGGCGGTCAGTTCGAAGGGGAACAAACGTCGAATTCGGGCGTCGATCTTTGCCGATACCGGCAGCAGCGGCGCGCGGCGCAGCTCGCGCTGCGCGTGGCGACGGATCGCCAGCGCCAACTGCATAATCAATAGTTCCTGGTAAACCAGTCGGCGGCGGGCCCTGGCCAGCTTTTCCGCATTCTCCGGATTGTGGATCTGCTCGATCGCTTCGCGAATCGGCGCCAGATTGTGCGCGGCCAAAAACTCCGGCGGAAAGACTTCGTCCAGATGTTCGGCCAGCGACTCGACGACGCCCGTCACGATCTTGCGGACCTGCGGCTGGCGCAATCCTTCGGTCAGTGGGTAAACAGGGATCAGCCGGCCGCCGCCGATCGCCTCGTCGCTATCAACCCATTGCACATCGGGATGGACGATTTCCCAAATCCCGCCCCGCCACCGCGCCTTGCCGGCCAGGAGTAGCTGCTGCCCGCGTGGAAGGCGTTTCAGCATGAAAGGCATATTGAACCAGAGCGCGCGCACCGCGCCGCCGCCGCAACGAATGAGCGCCCCGAGCATTGTGCCGCCGGACGACGTATTGCGCTGGTCGACTTCGACGACTTCGCCATGCACTCGTACCAGCGAGTCTTCTTTCAATGCGCCGATGTCCGTCAGCTCGGTCAGGTCTTGATAGTCGCGCGGGAAGAAGAAGATAACGTCCCGCGCGTTCTCCAGCCCGAGCTTGCGAACTTGTTCGGCCCGTTGCGGCCCAACCCCTTTCAGGAACTGGACGGGCGTGGCGAAGAGTTCCGCCGGCGTTTTTTCTGGAGTAGAGGCCATGTGGGCCATTGTAAACAACACGACCGCTAACGGAACTTCTGGCAGGCGGCCACTGCCAACTCGTCGCAACGCTCGTTTTCGACGTGACCGCTATGCCCGGCGACGCGGGTGTATTTGATCCGGTGCTTGGCCAGCAGTTCGTCGAGCCGGCGCCAGAGGTCTTCGTTCTTGACCTCGGCCCAGCGCGTCCCCTCGCGGCGTCGCCACCCGTTGGCCTTCCACTTGGGCATCCATTCGCTCATCCCCTTGCCGACGTAAACGCTATCGGTCAGGACTTCGACGGCCGTGCTGCGGGTCAGCCGCTCCAACCCCCGGACGACCGCGGTGAGCTCCATGCGATTATTGGTGGATACTTTTTCGCCGCCCGATTCTTCCGTCTCTTTGCCGGTGGTCATGTGGCGCAGAATGAAGGCCCAGCCGCCAGGGCCGGGATTTCCGCTACAGGCGCCATCGGTAAAAAGCTGAACTTCCGGGACAAATAGCTCGGTCGGTCGGGACATGGAACGTCGGACGCCTGTGATAAGGAACGGAAACGCGCGTAGGGGCCGCGACGCGTGGACTTGGCAAGAGTCTAGCGACGAGGGCCATCCGCCGCGAGAGGCAAAGTTGAATCGCGCAGGCAAGCTCCGATGCGTAAGCGGAATGGGCCTACGCATCGCCACTGGCGAGGCCAACAAAAAAACCTGGCCGTCGAACTTCGGCCTTCGGCGGCCAGGCTGCGTGGTCTCTATCTCGCGCTCGTCGGCCGAGACTTATTTCTTTTCGATCGACTTCAGATGCTCGCCGAGCTTCTTGTGTTCCGCTTCCGCGGTCTTCAGGTCGGCGTTCATGTTGGCAGAGCTTTCCGAAATCTTTTTGCCGTCCGCCTTTTCACCCTTGGCGGCTTCCGTCTCGAGCGCGGTGCAATCCGCCAGCACCTTGTCATACTTGGTGTTCAGCGTCTCGATGTGCTTGGCGAGGGCCTTGTCGTCCTTTGCCTTGGGCGCCAACTTCGCGATTTCCTTCTTGGCGGCCGTTATGTTGCGGCGAATTTCGGCGGCGTGCTCCTTGGCGGTCTCTTCCGGGATATAGGAGTAGCTACGCGAATACTCGTTCAGCGCTTCAACATGGCCGTAGGCGGCGCGGTGATACGACTGCGCCGACCACTCACGATAGGCCGAGCCCGTGATCTTGGAACCCGCGCTCCGGATCGCGTTTTGGGCCAAAGCCGGCAACGCCGAAAGCAACACCACCGCACAGCAACCGAGCATCATTCTTTTTTGCATCACAAATTCCTCGCGAGTAATGTTCACTCTTGTCGCCGAACGCCAGTCGTCGGGCGACCAATTCCCTAGGCACACGTGGGCGCGCGTGCGAGTACAGGAATCGCGACCTTGCATCGCCAGGTCGCGATGTACAGCGTCGATTCGGATAGCCGAATTATCCGGCAAAAGCATACCTTGGAAACTTAGCATAGTTCCCAGGCCTAGTCGCGACCCCGCCAGAAGGTATTTTTCATGCCGCATGCGGCGTTTGGGAAGCGCCGCTGGCCCCGCGAGGGCTCAGCCGAGAGGACGGGAAATCTACGAGCGCGCCGCGGTTCCCGGCAGCGAGAACGATCGGTCCGCGTCCGAGTGCGCGGCGTCGCCCAGCTTAGCCAGCGGGTCTGGCAACGCGCCTGCGAACTGCACCTGTTCCGGCAGGCTCCACGGCAAGCGAACGGTGAATTCGCTCCCTTTGCCCAGTTCGCTGCGAAGCGTGATTTCGCCGCCCAGCAATTTACAAAGCTCTTTGATGATCGAGAGGCCGAGCCCCGTGCCCGAAAACTCGCGGGTCATGGCGTCGCCGCCGGCCAGCGCGGTGCGGCCCTGGCGGAACTTCTCGAAGATCACCACCTGGTCTTCTTCGGCGATGCCGACCCCCGTGTCGGTGACCACCAGGATCAGGTCGCCCGTGGCGTCGCGACGGGCCGAGACCACGATCCGGCCGCCGTCGGGCGTGAATTTGGTCGCGTTCGACACCAGGTTATTGATGATCTGTTGAACCTTGCTTTGGTCCTGATGCAAATCGGGCAGCCGCGGGGCCACGTCGACCTCCAAGTCGATGTTCTTGCGCTCCGTCAGCGGGCGGGCCAGCTCGCACTGCGTGCTGATCACTTGCTCGATCGAGAAGTCGCTGAGGCGAACCTCCATCTTGCCGCTCTCGATCTTGGCCAGATCCAAAATGTCGTTGATCATGTCGAGCAACATCTTGCCCGATTTTTGGATGTTGCCGACGTAGCGCTTTTGCTTGTCGTCCAACGAGTTGATCGAGCCCAAGACGTCGCTGAAGCCGATGATGCTGTTGAGCGGCGTGCGCAGCTCGTGGCTCATGGTGGCGAGGAAGTCGCTCTTGAGCCGGTTCATTTCGAATAATTGCATGTTGGCCTGGGCGAGCTGATCGACTTTGCCGTCCAGGTTCGAGTTGGCCTGGCGCAGTTCGTCCTGCGTGGTCACAAGATGTCGCAACATGCGGTTGAAGGCATCGCCCAGCTGCTCGAACTCGTCGGCGGTATGAATATCGGCCCGCTGTTCGAACTTACCGCGGCTGACCGCATCGCTGACGTCGCGCAGGTGTTTCAACGGCTTGACGATAATGTATTTGACAATGGCATACGAAGCGGCCATGGCCAGCGCGACCGTCACAATGGCCGTGGCAATGAGGAT
>DASXPZ010000823.1:0-2946 GCA_036493275.1 Pirellulales bacterium | reverse complement strand
AATGGGTTGTGGACCAGGTTCTAGTTCCGCCCGTGGCAACCAGGTCTATCACCTGAACCTAGCGACTCAGTGTCTAAGTTGCGTAGCAACAGCACGGCGATTGCGTTGTAGTCATTGGAGAGAAAGAAGTTGCGTCGCAATGTATGTAAAGCTTCGCCCAAACCGTTATTCAAACTTATGGGCGCATCGGGGCCTTTCCCTTTCCAGGGTCGGTCGCTGCAAACGGTCAGTGCACGCCATCGTCTGGGCTCAAGAGCTGTCATCGGGATCGGTGGTCAGCTCGCGGCGCTTTTCGTGCGACATCTTCCAGGGCAAGAACGGATCGATGTCCGTCGGGACTCGGCCGCCGTTCTCCGCGCAACTCGTCAGGAACCATGCGAGCCAGGTGCGGACGTTGATCTTGGCACTGGCCAAGGTGGCAAACAGGGAGAAGAGCATTGTTGCCAGTCGGCCGCTCCACAATGCCCCGGAACCGTAGTAATTCTTGCGACCCAAAGCGGGGCCGCGGACGCGACGCTCGGACGCATTGTTGTCCAGCGGAATTCGCGGATCGTCCAGAAAACGGGTCAAGCCCGTCCAGTGTTCCTGAAGGCTCGTCAGCACCTTGCGGCAGGGAGTCGGCAGATTCGCCTTGGCCAACTCGGCATGGGACTGGGTTTGCATCATCGCGACGACCTGTCGTAGCTCGGCGTCGGTCGCGGTGAATTCGACGCTCCCCGCTTTGGCCTCGCGACGGGGGCGATCGAGGCGATACAACGCGCGAATGCGGCGCAGCCAGGCCAAGGCCCACTCCTTGTGCTGGGGCCAGCCCTTGCCGACGGTGACGAAATCGCGTCGGACGTGTGCCCAGCAGAACACCAGCACGACGTTCCCCAGTTTCACCTGTGCCATGGCTTTGTAGGCCGAGTACCGATCGACCATCAGCACCACGCGGGCCGCCGTCGGAAAGTGGGCCTCAGGCACATCGTGGCTGCGGGTTGGATCGAGGCGAAAGACGACAGTGTCCTCGCCCAAGAAAACCCAGAGCCACCAGCGATATCCCACCTTGCCATCGAGGTCGATGAAAACCATCCAGCGCGTTTCGTCGGCCTGAGCGAAGGCGGACGCCGCGTTGCGGCTCAGAAGCGCGTCGTAGAGCGGCTGAAAGAGCGGTTCAATCTGTTTCAATCCGTCGGCCACGGTGCCTGCCGCCACGTCCAAGCCCAGCAGCCGCCACTGGGAAAGCAAGCGTTCCGTGGGGCGGTGACTGAGGAACTTGTCGAGCAAGACTTCCACCCACACCGACAC
Source organism: Pirellulales bacterium (assembly GCA_036493275.1). GTDB lineage: Bacteria > Planctomycetota > Planctomycetia > Pirellulales > JACPPG01 > JACPPG01. The sequence goes on along the minus strand of DASXPZ010000823.1, from coordinate 1,659 downwards.
TCCCAGCAAGCCCTTGGGGATCAGCTTGGGCGCAGGGGCCGCGGTGACGGTTCGAGGGCAGTTCGCGCACGCACACGATCGCTGGTAACGCCGCCGTCGGATGACCCGGCGATAGGCCTGAACCTCGATCTCGATCTGTTCGGAATCTTCGGTGCCGCTGGGCGAGAACGCCGCACCACACTGCGAGCAGACGCGCTGGTTTTCAGGCAAAACGTGGAGATCCTCGACCACCGGCAAATGGCTGTAGTCACGCCGTTTCGGCCCCGGCCGATCCTTCCGCTGGCCCCGTTTCCTGGGCATGGATGGAGCCCGATCCTCTTCCCCTTCGAGATAATTCCTACGGTCCCGCGGCGGCGCCGCTTCGCTCTTTTGACCGAAGAGTTGATCCTGGAGCTTGCGGTTCTCGCCGCGAAGCTGCTCGACCTCGGCTTCGAGTAGCTCGGCACGATGCACAGCCCGAGCATGCTGTGCCTTCCAATAACCGACCTGTTGCCGCAGTTCGGCGTTCTCACGCCGCAAATCATGAACTTCGTGGCGCAGTTCGAGAACTTCACAACGAATTTGCCGAATCAGTTCGGACAACTCGGCGGGCTCGGAAGCCAGAGATGCGACGACAAGGGTGCCTTCCATGACACTGACGCTTGTACCCGAAACCTAACAAGTGAGCATAGGGCAGTTGAATCGGGCAACGGTTTGGGCGAAGCTTTACCTGTTTGTCGACATAAGCAGCTTTCGGATTTTCTCGCGAATCGCCGGCAGTTTTTGCGAATTCTCAGATTATCTCTGCCATGGTAGAGATATGATCGCAACCCGCTGGTAACCGAAGACCGTATGGGAGGGTACGCCGTGCGGTGGATCGAGATCGACGGGCCACTGTTCGTCGATCCCGTTGGTGGCGAGGGGTTAAAGGTCACAGCGTATGATCTCAGCTATTGCAAAATGCATTGATTGGTCAGTACTTCAGGCGGAATACGCCATCACACGGGGATCTGCCAAAGTCCTACGCACAGATAGCCCGTTCGATCGGCATTTCGCGCGAACGGGTGCCTCATTGCCCGAGTCAAAATGGAGATTGGCCGAAGCGCTCGAATTTCTAAATGGGCCTGACTTTGTCCGCGCGCATAGCGACCTGGCGCAGATTGAATTTGATGGGCCGCGGAATTTCAAGTTTCCCACACCGCGCCCGGGCAAAGTCGAGGAGAACAACATCGTTTATGGCCGGCTCTATCGGTGTGCGGAACGCTGGCAGGAACGACCGGTGATCGTTCTATTGGATGGCAGTCCTGCCGTCGGTTATCATTCCGCGTTTCCATTGCTTGCCCGCCGGTTCAATCGGGCAGGATTCAACGTGGCCACATTGGTCGCTCCCTACCATCTTCAACGCCGTCCGCGCCGACCCTTTGAAGAGAATTATTTGGAGTTCGCGCGGGCCATGGCACAGAACGTCGCCGAGATTCGCGCGCTGACTGGCTGGCTGCTTGATGAAGGTTGCCCATCCGTGGGGCTCGTGGGTTTTTCGTTCGGGGGATGGCTGGTGGGATTGACTGCGTGCAGCGATGCACGCATCGCCTGCGCCGTTCTGACTTTGCCGGCCGTGCGCTCGAGGTGTTCTCCTCCGATCTTCTGGCGGCGGGCTCGCGAAACGCTCCAGGCTCTAAG
>DASXPZ010000822.1:0-5983 GCA_036493275.1 Pirellulales bacterium | reverse complement strand
CCGCGCCAGGCCGATGGCGGCGGCGACCGGCTGCGCTTCGAGCAGGGCCGAATACGCCTCGGCCGCTTCTTCGTGCTTTCCCTTCAACAGTAGCGACCGGGCGGCGGCCAGTTCAGACGTAGCACTGGACAGGGAAACGTCTTTTTTGGCGCCTTCTTTGACCGTCGGCTTCTCTGCCGACTTTTCCGCAGGCTTGCTGACTCCCTCCTTGGTCTGGGCGAGGACCGGCGAGAAGGTCGCGGCGCAGAGAGCGAAGACCAGCGCGCAGGCGATTGTGACAGTTCGTGGCGCCATGGAGCTCAATCGTTGCCCGCCAAGAAGAGAAAGCCTCGCGCAGAATCGGTACCGCCGATTTTAGCCTATCGCCCGCACGGCGGCCACGTTCGGCCTCGCCAAGACGGCGACGCGGAATTCGGTCGAAAACTAGGGGCGGCCTGGCCCGAACCTGCCGGCCAGGTATTCCCTCCCACCCTTGACCCCCATCGGCTTCGGGCTGAGAATCGCTTGTTTCCGAGCCGCCCGCTTGTTCCCTGTCAGGAAACTGCCATGCCCGCCACGAGCCCTGTCCCCGACGCCGCCGGTCGGTTCGGCGCCTTTGGCGGCCGATTCGTTCCCGAAACGCTGATGCGGGCGCTCGACGAGCTGGTCGTGGCGTACGAAACGGCCAAAGCCGACCCGCAATTCAAGGCGGAACTGGATTTTTTGCTCCACCATTACGTCGGTCGCCCCTCGCCTCTCTATCACGCCCAGCGGCTCAGCGAGAAAACCGGGGGGGCGCAGATTTATCTGAAGCGCGAAGATCTCAACCACACCGGCGCCCACAAGATCAACAACACGATCGGCCAGGCCCTACTGACCAAGCGGATGGGCAAACCGCGCGTGATCGCCGAGACCGGCGCCGGGCAGCATGGAGTCGCCACAGCCACGGCCTGCGCCCATTTCGGGCTCGATTGCGTCGTCTACATGGGCGAAGAAGACATCCGCCGCCAGCGGCTGAATGTCTTCAACATGCGGATGATGGGGGCCGAAGTCCGCCCCGTCACCAGTGGATCGCGAACACTGCGCGACGCCATCAACGAAGCGATGCGCGACTGGATGAGCTCGGTCGAAACGACGCACTACATTCTCGGCTCGGTGGTCGGGCCTCATCCCTTTCCGGTGATCGTGCGAGATTTTCAGTCGGTCATCGGGCGCGAGACGATCGAGCAAAGTCGCAAGCAGTTGGGGCGTCTGCCAGATCTTGTCGTGGCTTGCGTGGGCGGCGGCAGCAACGCGGCCGGCATGTTCTATCCGTTTGTCGATCTGCCCGAGGTGGCTCTGCTGGGCGTCGAAGCCGGAGGTCGCTCGAGCAAAGCGGGCGATCACGCCTCGCCCCTTTCGTACGGCTCGCCCGGCGTGCTGCACGGCAGTTACAGCTACGTGATGCAGGACGAAGATGGTCAGACGAGCGACGTGCATTCGATCTCGGCCGGCTTGGATTACCCGGGCGTCGGCCCGGAGCACAGTTTTTGGAAAGATTCGGGCCGGGTGAAATACACATTCGCCCGCGACGACGAAGCGCTGGCGGCGTTCGACACGCTGGCGCGGAGCGAAGGAATTTTGCCGGCGCTCGAAAGCTCGCACGCCGTGGCCAAGGCGATCGCCGCGGCGCGAGACTTGCCGAAAGACAGGGTGGTGGTCGTTTGCCTCTCGGGACGCGGCGATAAAGACGCCTTCGAGGTAGCCCGGCTGCGAGGCGATACGATCGCTTGAATAGCTTTGAATACAAGCGAGCTCGCCAGATATAAAACAGACCCACATCGGAGCGACGATGTCCGCGATTGATGACGTTTTCCGAGCGCTCCGCGCCAAGCAGCGCAAGGCGTTCATGCCGTTCGTCACTGCCGGCGACCCCGACCTGGAATTCACCGGGCAGGTGCTGGCCGAGCTGATGCGGCGCGGCGCGAATCTCTGCGAGCTGGGCATTCCGTATAGCGACCCGATCGCCGATGGGCCAGTCATCCAAGCCTCGTACACGCGCGCCTTGGCAAAGAAGATCAAGCTGGCCGAGATTTTTTCAATGCTCGATCGCGAGCGCAAACAGTTCACTGCGCCGGTGGTCACGATGGTCAGTTACGCCATTGTGCTGCGACATGGCCTGGCGGCGTATGTGGCCGACGCTCGCCGCGCGGGCGTGGCTGGGATGATTGTGCCCGATCTGCCGTCGGACGAAGCCACGGAGCTCGCCTGCATTTGTCGAGAGCAAGACGTCAGCCTGATTCCGCTGATTGCGCCGACGACTTCGCGCGAGCGACAATTGAAGATCGCCAAAGCCGCCACTGGGTTCATCTATTACGTCTCGGTCACCGGCATCACCGGCGAACGGGCGTCGCTGCCGCAAGAACTTTTTGACAACCTGCGCTGGCTGCGTGGCGAGACCGACCTGCCGATCTGCGTCGGCTTCGGCGTCAGCACGCCCGACCACGTGCGGGCCTTGGCCCCGGTGGCCGAAGGGTTGATTGTCGGGTCGGCCATCGTGCGGCGCGTGGCCGAAGCCGAAACTCGCCCCCGCGCCGCGGTGCTGGCCGAGATCGGCGCCTATGTGGCCGAGCTGGTCGCGGCCTTGGGTTAGTCGCCCGGGGACCTGTCTTTCGGTTGCCTCGCTCGGTTCCGTTGCCCAACTCTCGGGCGGATCGCGCCGCGCAAAGCGGCCTCGGCTGCTAGCAAAATCCGTCTCTCTGGCAGGATTTTCAGTGGGAAATCTCTTCCCCGCTGCGAATAATGAAATGTGGCGCCGCAATTGCTTGGATTCTTCACCGTTCCAGGCAAACGGGCGGGGCATGACGAATCGCCGTTGGCCGGAAGGGCGGCGAGGATTTCGCCATTCGATCAAAAACCCGGCAGGGAGCGCGAGGCACATGGATAACAGTCGCTCGCAGGCGTCGCTCTATCGGTTCTTCTCGGGCATGACCGAGTATGTCTTTCAGACGCGGTTAGGCGTGGCAGACCCGCCGCTAGTCGACTACATCGCCGACCTGTTGGCCCGCTTCATTCATTGCGACGCCATTTACAGCGTCCGCAATCCGTCGGGGCAGCGGCTGCAAGATCTGGCCGCCATGCTCTATGAGGCTCAAGCCCGGATTGGGGACGCCAAACGCAACGTCCACCGGCACATTGGCGATTTCACGCTCTTCTGGACAGGCGTTTACCCCGAGGCGATCAAGCGCGCGGAGCAACAGGCGCAGGTCGATCGCCTGCTGGACTACCGGCAGCATGGCAAACGGGCCTATTACATCGCTAGCACCCTGCGAAACGAAGAGAATCGGTCCGAATCCGAGGTCCTGGAGCGGCTCAGCCACGATTTCGAGCTGTGCGCTTACGGGTTGGGAGAACTGCGCCGCGAATGGGAACAGCGCGACCTGCCCGAAGGGGAGGCGCGGCCGGGGCCGTGGTTGATCGAGTAAGCGCCCGCCGGAACGCCTGGCGATTTCTCCTGCCGGGACCAAAATCTGTTTTTTTCTTGTCCTCCCGAGTAACCCAGCTTTCTCCGCGGGGTTACAATCTTGCGGTTCTCTGCGCAGGCAGCGGGCGCCGAGGCATAGGTCCCGCGAAGCGTCGTCGTGGGGGCGTTTTTTTCGCGAAATGCGCGCCGCGCTAGCGGCAAGGTCGCGGTACACTGCGGTGGCCCGGTGTGAATATCCGATCGTCTTTGAACATAGTTTTTCCAAGTTTCAAAAAAGGAGTGAGGCATGAGATTGCGACATATCTGTGCGCTGGCCACCGTGCTGGCGCTGGGAGCGATTTGTGTGAGCCCGGCCAGTGCCCAGCAGGGGCGCGGCGGACGTGGCGGCTTCGGCATGGGAATGGGCGGCGGCATGGGGATGCTGGTGACCATGAAGCCGGTCCAGGAAGAGTTGAAGCTCACGTCGGACCAGATTGAGTCCGCCACCAAGGTGGCCGAAGAGGCCCAGGCTGCTGTGCGTGAATCGTTCGGCAACCTCCGCGACGCTTCGCCCGAAGACCGCCGCGCAGCCATGGAAAAGATGCAGAAGCAAACGGCCGAAACCGACAAAAAGATCCTCGCGGCGCTGAAGCCGGAACAGGCTACCCGACTGAAAGAACTGTCGATCCAGCGGCGCAGCGTGGGCGCTTTGATGGATCCTGAAGTCGCTACGACGCTGAAGCTCTCGGACGATCAAAAGACGAAGCTTGGCGAAGCGCTCCGACCCGGCCCAGGTGGCCCAGGGGGAGGCGGCGGCGGTGGTGGCGGAGGCGCCGGACCGAACGCCAGCGACGAAGAACGCGCCGCGGCCCGCGAGCGGATGACCAAGGCCATGAAAGAGCGCGAAACCAAGGCGCTCGATATCTTGACCGCCGATCAGCGCGCAGAGTTCACCAAGATGCAGGGGAAGAAGTTCGACTTCCCAGCCCCGCAAGGTCGCCCCGGTGGCGGCGGTGGTGGTGGCGGGAAGCGTCGTCCGGCGTCGACCTAGTCGATCGCCGATCGCCGCGGCGCAAATTACCGCGCGCGATCGTGAGAAATTCAATGGGGGACGAGGCTTTGACTTCCAAGGCCTCGTCCCTCATTTTTTTGCGCTGCTGCCGTCTCGTTGAGGCCATTTCGAAGTCTGGCCTGAGGTAGACTTGTATCACAAGCCGTGAACGACTTCTGCCCGCTTCACCGTGGCAATGACCAGCGATATTTCCGTTCTTCATCACTATGCGCTCTAGAGGCTGTCATGCGAACTGGGCAGATTTTGCGAGAAACCAGAAAAAAAACGCCCGATAAGGTGGCGCTCGTCTTTGGCGATCAGCGTTGGAACTACGCCGAGTTGGATAGCGTGACCGATCGGGTGGGCGCGGGCCTAGCCGCCGCCGGGGTAAAAGCGGACGACCGCGTCGCCTTCTGGATGCCGAACTGTCCCGAGTTGTTGTTCGCGTATCTGGGTTGCTTCAAGTTGGGCGCGATCGCCGTTCCGCTCAATCATCGCTACAAATTGCCCGAGGCGCGATTCGCGATCGAGCATTCCGGCGCGACAACGCTGTTGATGCATCAGGACAAGCTGCCGGAGATCGAGAAATTGTCGTTGAGCGAGTTGGGAATCGCGCGAGGGTATCTCATCGCGGACGAAACGGGTGCTCGTAAGGCAGCTTCTTCTCGCTGCGGGGCCGAATTGCGTTCCTTTGCAGAGTTTTTCGAGACGCCGTCCGAACAATTGCCGGCGCCCGCGTTCGGTCCTCGTCAGTTGGCAACGATCATGTACACCAGCGGGACGACGTCGCGCCCGAAGGGAGTGGTGCAATCGCAAGAGTCTCTGTGGCATTGCGTGAGGATTCAGACGGCGACAATGCAATTCAGCTCGGACGACGTTCATCTGATCACTACATCGGCCAGCCACTGCGCGGCTAGCTTCGGCCAACTGTTCCCGAATATTTATGCAGGCGGAGTCGCTGTCATGACCAACGCGCCGACGCCGATCGAGGTTGCGGATGCGATCGCACGGCATCGCGTGACGCGCTGCCAGATGTTGCCGCCGGAGTTGCTGGACCTGGTGGAATACCTGGAAGAGCACAGCGCCGACGTCGGCAGTCTGCGCGCCATCACTTGCGGCGGCGACGTCGTGCCGCACGACACATTGCATCGCTTTCGGGCCGCCGTCGGATTCGACGTCAGCGAGCTTTGCGGCATGACCGAGACCATCACTTATGCGACCAATCCTCCCTTCGGCAAAAAGCGGCTCGGTTCGGTCGGACTGCCCGCCGTTCAGACCGAGATCAAGATCGTCGATGAGCAGGGCGAAGAATTGCCGCGCGGCGCGACGGGCGAAGTCCTGATTCGCAGCCGGTCGAACATGGTCGCCTATTGGAACGATACGCTTCACACGACCGCGACTCTGTGCGACGGTTGGGTGGCCAGCGGCGATCTCGGCCGCATCGACGACGAAGGCTATCTATGGTTCGTCGGCCGCCAGAAAGAGATCATCATTCGCGGCGGCTCGAACAT
>DASXPZ010000821.1:0-1583 GCA_036493275.1 Pirellulales bacterium | reverse complement strand
CGGCATAGGCCGGAGGGGCAATTTCAACTTCACCGATCGCTATCAGCGAAAGCATTTACGTGCCCCCGGCCGGGTATCATGGAGGAATGGACGTAATCCTTGATGGCCTGACGCTCCTCGGCGAATTGCTGGTCTTTGCCTTCGTTGGAGTATTCAAGCTTTGGTGTTCCTTCTTCGTTTGGATCCTCAGGCGCCACCCTCCTGCTGACGAAGAGGCGGATCGCGAAGCCAACAATGTCAAGCCGCTAGACGAACACGACTAGACTTCAAACTTAATACTTCATTTTCCGATGTACTCGAAACTGAATCTGGGAGCGGGCAACATGGCGACATGCCGAGCGAGTGAGAAGTGCCGATCCCTGTGGAAATGCGGCTGCATAGTCGCGGGCGCGTTAGTGATCATGCTGGCCTCGCGAACACCTTTTGCTGACGGCGCTGATCCAAAGGCGTCCAAATCTTCGAAGCCCGCTGACGCTCCGCGGATCGTCGATCTTTCGCTCCTGGTTTCGCCGGAGCTTCCTGGACCGTGGCCGGCGCCTGGTTTTCCGCCGTTTCATATCAATCATTATTTGAAGATCGGCCCTACCAGCCCATTCAATAGCGACATTCTGGTTATCGACGGCAACACCGGCACGCAGCTCGACGTGCCGCCGCATTCGATTCCCCACCCTGACACCAAGCTCCCCAACGCCGGGCTCTACGGCCGGATGTTCACCGACAAAGTTCCGGCGTGGCAGTTCGGCGGCGAAGCCTGCGTGATCGATTGCCGCGATCTGCTCGATTCGGGCAAGCCGGGACACAGCGCGCTGGTGAAGAAAGAGCGGATCATCGCCTGGGAGCGCGAACATCGCCCGCTCCGCTTCGGCGACGTCGTGCTGTTCGCCAGCGGCTACACAGACAAGTACTACAAACCTCTCCCTGAGGGGCGACGCTTTGTGGCCGATCCGGTCGAGGGACGCGCGTCGGCGTGGCCCGACCCCGATCCCGAGTGCATGGAATACCTGGCCAGCCGCAAAGTGATGGCGCTGGCGACCGATAGCGCGAGCATGGGCCCGCTCCCCGACCTGGCCGAGCCGACTCACCTGGCCGGCCTGAAATACGGCATGATCTGGACCGAGTCCGGCACGAACTTCGGTCAGCTCCCCGTGACGGGCGCCTTCTATTGCCTGCTTTCTCCCAAGCACGCCGATGGACCGTACGCGGAAGCGCGGGCCTTGGCCGTGGTGGGCGAGCCGCTGGCCGGGCGGCTGATTGAATCGGCGCGGAAGAAGCAAGTCGTCGATCTTTCGGTGGTCATGTCGAACGATCATCCGGTCACGTGGCCGGGCGTTGGCGCTGGCCGCCATCGGCAGTCGTATCTCAAAGTTCCACTCTTCCTGGCGCCGAATCTGGGCATCTACCACCAGACTCACATGTTCGATTCGAACGCTGGCACGCACCTGGTTCCTCCCAGTTACGCCCTTCCCCCCGCGGGATTTGATAACGACACGCTCGCGCCCGAGGTGCGCGAATGGCTGGCCGAATACGAAAAGAAGTATGGCCCGCGCAAGACGAGCGACGTGACGGCCGAAAAGGTTGCCCTC
>DASXPZ010000820.1:0-8844 GCA_036493275.1 Pirellulales bacterium | reverse complement strand
GGTGAAGAGGCCGATGAAACCCAGCGCGTAGAGCATGGGCGCGGTGAACACGATCGAGCCCTTGTAGAGCGTCGCGGTCCAGTTGAACACTTTGACGGCAGACGGCACCGCGACCAGGAAGCTCAGGATCGAGAAAATAAGTGCCGAATACACCGAAATGCCGGCCACGAACATGTGGTGGCCCCACACCAGGAAGCCGAACGCCGCGATGCCGAGGATCGCGTAGGCCATGAACCGGTAGCCGAACACCCTCTTCCGCGCGAAGCAGGTGATGATCTCGCTCACCACGCCCATCGCCGGCAGCACCATGATGTAAACAGCCGGATGCGAGTAGAACCAAAACAAGTGCTGAAATAGCAGCGGATCTCCCCCCAGATTCGGATCGAAGATCCCAATCTTGCCGACGCGTTCGACGGCCACCATCATCAGGGTTACGGCCAGCACTGGCGTGGCCAGCACCATGATCAGGCTATTGGCGTAATTCGACCAAACGAAGAGGGGCAAGCGCGACCAGGTCATGCCCGGCGCGCGCATCGTATGCACGGTGACGATAAAGTTCAGACCGGTGAGAATCGTCGAGAATCCAGTCACGAAAACGCCGACTGCGGTCAGCATCACGCGCGTATTGGCGTAGGTGCTGCTATAGGGCGTGTAAAACGTCCAACCGGTGTCGACTCCACCGGTCAGTAGCGCCCACAGCGTGAACGCGCCACCTCCCACAAACAGATACCAACTCGCCAGGTTCAAACGAGGAAACGCCAAGTCGCGAGCGCCGATCATCATCGGCAGACAAAAGTTGCCTAGCACCGTGGGGATCGAAGGGATCAGAAAGAACCAGACCATCACCACGCCATGCAGCGTGAACAACTTGTTATATGTCTCCGAAATCACTAGATCGCCCTTAGGCGTCATCAACTCCAATCGGAACAACACCGCCGCGGCGCCGCCGATAAAAAAGAACCCAGTCAGTGAGATCATGTACAAGATCGCGATCCGCTTGTGGTCGGTCGTGAACAACCACGACCACAAGTTGTAGTTTGCATTCAAATAATGCCGAGCAGGCATTTCCGGCGCGGTCATCGCTTCTCCTCCTGAGGCGGCAAAGGCCCGTCCCGCTGCTGGTTCCCGGAGGACGTCCCGGCCGGCGTGGGCTTGCTCAGCGACTTGAGATAGGCAACCAGGTCAAACAGCTCCAACTCGCTGATCTGGCCGGTGAAGCTGGGCATCAACGCCTGATAGCCAGCGACGATCTTGGCGTTGGGCTGCAGAATCGACTCGCGCACATACGCTTCGTCCGCCGTCAACCTGGTACCGTCTTGAAGCGTGACTTTGCTGCCGAACAGACCGCCGAGCGGAGGGCAGCGTGGGTTTATCGCGGCGGTGTGGCACGTATTGCATCGATATTTGGCGAATAGCAATTCGCCAGCCGTCTCGGGCGCTTGGACCGGCCCCCCTTGCAACCATTCGGCGAATTCAGCCGGATCGAGCGCCACCACTTCGCCGATCATCTTCGAGTGACTCGTTCCGCAATACTCAGCGCAAAACAAGTGATACCGGCCCGCTTTGTTCGCCTCGAACCACATCGTCACATAGCGGCCCGGCAGCACGTCTTGTTTCAGTCGAAACGCCGGCACAAAGAAACTGTGGATGACGTCTTCCGAAATCATCCGCAGCCGGACTGGTCGGCCCACAGGAACATGCAGCGTGTTGATCTCGCGCTGACCACCGGAATGTTGGATATGCCACATCCATTGTTTGGCAAGCACGTTCACTTCATGACAGTCCGGCGGCGGCTGATGCGCGCGAAAATAAAGGGCCGCGCCCCAGCCGAAGATCACCATGCTCAACAGCAACGGCAAGACGCTCCAAATGATCTCGATCGCTGTGTTGCTGTGGTTCGGATCGCGACGACGGTCCACCTTGGCGCCACGGCGATACTTGAGGACAAAATAGATAATCGACGCGCAAATGCCAAAGGTGAACAACGCCGCGACCAAGAGCAAGAAAATGTACAGCAGGTCGACCATAGGGGCCGCCGTCGACGCCGATTCAGGAAATAGTCGAAAACTGTGATCCATGTCAGCCGTCTTGAGCTGAATCCTTATTCGTAGTTCGCTGAGGCTCGCATTGCTGAGGTAGCCCCAAGCGCCCGCCGCCGTTCTCGAATCAGGGCGATTCCAATCGCCAACCCCATGCCAACCGCGGTTGTCAGCCCGCCGAGTTGAAGCAGGCGGATCACGGCCAGGCCATACCTGCCTGTCGTTGGGTCGTAGTGAAAGCACAACAGCAGGACGCGATCTGTCGCCGACCCAACGCCCCCCTGCGACGCGTCGATCAAAGCCAGCCTTAGATCTCGCGGTGGAAAGTCGACGCCGTAGAGGTAATGAGAGACGACGCCATCCGGAGTAAGGATTGTCACGCCTGCCGCGTGCGCGAACTGATCCGTTGCCGGGTCGTACTGATAGCGAAAGCCAACGGCGTCGGCCAGATGCCGAACTTGCTCTTCGTCCCCCGTCAGAAAGCGCCAACCGTCTGCTGTGCCAGGCCGGGCATAGCGATCGAGCGCCTTTTGCTTGGCAGCCGTCGCCTGAGTTTGCGTTTCGCGAGGATCGATACTGACCATCACGACCGAGAAGCCCTGTCCCGCGTCGAGCGGCACGCGCGAAAGTCCGCGCACCAGCCCTTCCATCGTCAGGTTGCACAGCATTGGACAGCGATAATAGACGAATACCAAAATAACGGGCTTATCCTTGAATAATTCCGTGACCTGCACGTCGCGGCCTGACTCGTCGCGCAATTGCATATCGAGCGGAATGCGAGCGTTGAGCTTGGAGTCGAACCCCACCTTGTCGAGCAATTGCGGCATGCTGACCTGCGGCGCTTCCCGATTGCCGACCGTGGCAAACACCGCAGCGGCGCAGATCAAGACGACTAGAGCTCCGAGCGCCGCGGGCCAGAGCCACATCCCGTGAGATCGAGTGTGGTTGTGCTGGCTTTGACGTGCGTCAATTTGCATCGCGATTCTCCGCGGCCTTCGACGCCGGTTTGAGTTTGCGTTCTGCCAGGATCGCCATGGCTCGGCGAATTGGAATCTGTGCGACGCCGCGGTCGCGGTCGACCCACTTGTACGCCTGCAACACGCGATCCTCCCGCGCTCGAAGCTGTTCCAATTGCAAACGCTGATCCGAAATGAGTTGCGGGCCGGAGAATAAGGCGGCCGGTAGTTGGACCTCGCTCGACGCCATCGGCTCGGGCGTTTCTGCGACCAGGACGGCAATCACTCCATACACCAGGGCCAGCGCCATGCCGACAAGCAATAATGCTCCAGCCACCGTCGAGACGACGGTGGTTGTGGCAATCCGATTGGGCTCATGTTTAGCTGGCGGCTCAGCAAGTTGTTGCTTGTCATTCATGGCGTCGCTTCCGCAGGCAGAGGTTCAGAGAGTCGGCGTCCGAGGATGCTCAGGTAGCAAAACATCCACAGCCCACCGAACGCGAGCGGCGCAGCTATGTCGGTCAGATGCAAAGACACCGAGCCCGGATAGAACGCCGGTAGAATTGTCCACAGCACAAATACAAATTGCAGGACAAAGATCAACAGCGCAACGGCAGCCAGCCAGACCGGCGCGCGCTTGAGATCGCGAGATAGCAATAATAAAAATGGCACGATGAATTGAAACGCTACGACCGCAATTCCGAACCACTGCCAGCCGCCGGTTAGTCGATGGACATACCAGACGTTTTCTTCCGGCAGGTTGCCTGACCAAATAATCAGGAATTGAGAGAACGCGAAGTACGCCCAAAGCATCAAAAAGGCCAATAACAAGCTGCCGAAATCAGCGAGCGTGTCGCGCGGCATTAGTTGCCATTGTGGCAGGAGTGCCGCTTTAAGGTAGGCGGCCGATGCCGTTACAAGCGCGAATCCAGCCAATAGGGCCCCGATCGCAAACAGCGCGCCGTACATTGTCGAATACCAATCCGATTCGAGCGACATGCCCCAATCGATCGCGGCAAAGGTGCAAGTCAGCACCAGAACTAGTGCGCCCGCTGCGCTCACGCGCCGCATCCAGCGCGGCCTTCGTAATTCTTGGTGGGCGCGCCTGCAAAGTAATGTCGTAAGTCCTAACCAGGTAACAAAACAGACCGCGGCACGGCCAAAGAACCCGTTGGGATTGAGGTAATATTCGCGAACGTCCGTGGCGATGTGTACAGTCGGCTCCTCGGGGGTGTCATTTGCGATGGGCGTCGCGAGCGCGCGTTCCTCGATAATAGCGTTGGAATCGCCTGTAGCGCGGGCCCATGGATAGAGTTGATCGAGTTCGACGGCGATCGGAACGAACGCCAGGAGAATCAAGGGAAACGTCAGCGCGCCGCTTTCCAAAAATGGCCGCGCGGCGCGTCCCCAATTACCGCCGGTCAAGTAATACAACACGAGTCCGCCGAGACTTCCGAGCGACACAGTCCACCAAAACAGGTAAGCCAACAGGTAGGATCGCAAAAAGGTTTCGAAGTCCGCCGCGGCGCCAGCGACGCAAACACCCGCGCCAATGATCGCCACGAAGGCGCTCGCGCGTCGCGGCTGCCGGAGTACAGTCTGGAACGAGTGCGCGCTCATGGCTCGGCGCCTCCGGCGGCCAGTTTCCGCCGATCCTCGTCTGTTAGTGAGCTGGCGTCGGCGTGCTGGCTCAATTGCAGGGCGCGGATGTAGCCTACGATCGCCCAACGGTCTTCCGGAGAAACTTGGGCGGCATAGCTATTCATACGGCCGAAGCCGCGCGTAGCGACGTCGAAAAAGTGACCATCGCGAGCGGCGCGCAACCGATCGCTATGAAAGGACGGGGGCGCGGGGAAACCGCGCGCGACGACCATGCCATTTCCCTGGCCAGTTCGCCCGTGGCAGGGGGCACAATAGATCTCGAATCGTTGCTGTCCGCGCTCGAGGACTTGCGTTGCCTGTTGGCGATCGTCCCCTTCCAAATTCAGCTTTGCGGCGACAGCGCGCAGCGGGAACGTGTCGACCAATTCCCCCGCCTGCTTACCTTCGTAAAAGGCGGTATCCGTTCTCAATTGGCCGCGGGCGACGGCGCCTTCGACCGCCGGCCTCGACGCCATGCCATTGGCAAAAAACGTGCTTCCTTCCAATGGGTCATAGCGCGGCTGGTCCGCCATGTCTTGACTACAGCCAGCGCAACAGAGTGCAAGCGCAATTCCTAGTCGAGCACTAGCTAGAATGTTAAAGCGGTACATCAGATACCTCGACGGCGCCGATCTCACTCAAGAACTGCCGCGTTTGATTCAGGTGGAATCGCGGGTCCTGGGCTTCGATGCACAGAAAGAAACCGTCACGTGAGGCGCGAGTAAAGTTCGGCGCTCCGAAGAGCGGATGATGCGGACGCGGCAGTCCGTTGAGCGCCAGCATGCCAAACACTCCAAACAGCGCCGCTCCCAAGATCGTGGTCTCGAATGTAATCGGGATGAAGGCCGGCCAACTATTCAGCGGTCGACCTCCGATATTGAGCGGATAGGCGATCGTCGCCACCCAATATTGCAGGCCGTAACCGCTACATCCGCCGATGATTCCGCCGAGCAGAATCACCAGTGGCATCCGCGTGCGAGTGAATCCGATCGCGTCGGCCAGCCCTTCGACCGGCATCGGCGAATAGGCGTCGAACCGGCGATACCCGGCCGCGCGCGTCTCGCGCGCCGCGTGCACCAGGGCTTCTGGATCAGCGAATTCCGCCAGCAGTCCGTACAGGCTCTCGGTCATGGCGCGTTCTCTCCCTCGGACTCTTCGACCAATTCCCGCATCTCAAAGATCGAGATCATTGGCAGCAATCGGATGAACAGAAACAGCAGCGCGGCGAACAGACCGATCGTGCCGATAAACGTTGCCCAATCCCAAAACGTTGGGACGTACAAACCCCAGGACGACGGCAAGAAGTCGTGCGACAGACTGACCACGACAATCACAAACCGTTCGAGCCACATCCCGATGTTGATCACCAGCGCCAGCACAAACAAGATGGCGACATTGGTCCGCGCCCAGCGAAACCACAGCAATTGCGGAATGACGATATTGCTGGCAATCAACAGCCAGTAGCACCAACCGTAGGAACCCCATGCGCGATTGCGCATCATGGCTCGTTCATAAGGATTGCCGCTGTACCAGGCGATAAAGGCTTCGATCAGATAGCCGTAGGCCACGACCAGGCCGGAGGCGAGCATGACTTTGGCCATGTTGTCCAGGTGGCGGACGGTGACCAGGTCTTGCAGGCGATACGCAGACCGGAGTGGGATCGCGATTGTCAGCACCATCGCAAAACCCGAGTAGATGGCGCCGGCGACAAAGTACGGCGGAAAGATCGTCGTATGCCAGCCGGGCACGATAGCGGCGGCAAAATCGAGACTGACAATCGAGTGGACCGACACCACAAGCGGTGTCGCTAATCCGGCCAGCAGCAGATAGGCCTGCTGATAGCGCTGCCAGTGGCGCGCCGATCCCCGCCAGCCCATGGCTAGAAAACCATAAATGATTTGCGCAATGGGTCGGCGAGCGCGATCGCGCAGCGTCGCGAGGTCTGGGATCAGTCCGACATACCAAAACAGCAGTGAAACCGTGCCGTAGGTCGCCACGGCGAAAAAATCCCACATAAGCGGACTGCGAAACTGCGGCCAGACGCCAGTCGTCGCCGGATAGGGAATCAGAAAATAGAAGTAGGAAGGTCGACCCAGATGTAAAAGCGGAAACATGGCCGCGCAGGCCACGGCAAACAGCGTCATTGCTTCAGCAAAGCGATTGATCGACGTCCGCCACTCCTGGCGAAGTAATAATAGAATGGCCGAGATTAGTGTCCCCGCGTGACCGATTCCGATCCACCAGACGAAATTCACAATGGCAAAGCCCCAGCCGACGGGAATATTGATCCCCCAGATTCCGACGCCGCGGATAAATAGCCAGGTGACCGCCCACAGCAGCAACATCACCAGTGCGAACCCGATGGCAAAACCGACGTACCAACTTCGCGGCGTCCGCCCCGCGAGCACAATCGAGCTGATCTTGTCGGTCACCGTTCCGAACGTGTAGTCTCTCCCGAGATATTTCGAGCGACTTTCAGGCGGTGTTTTCGGGATGTTGGGCTGGGACATGATCGATTCGTGAGCCGGGAATCAGCCGAGGAGCTGTGGATTGGGATTTCGCACAACGGGCAGATACGTCGTGCGCGGGCGAGTATTCAATTCCCCCAGGAGCGCATAATTCAAAGGATCGGCGGCCACATGCGCAATCCGGCTGTCGGATTCGTTCAGATTTCCGAAGGTGATGGCCTGCGATGGGCACGCCGCCTGACAGGCTGTTACCAATTGCCCGTCTATGAGCTTGCTGTCCCGCTTTTCCGAGTCGATCCGCGCGGCGCTAATCCGCTGAATGCAGTAGGTACACTTTTCCATCACGCCGCGATTGCGAACCGTGACCTCGGGATTGCGCATCAGCTTGAGCGAAGGAGTCGTCAGGTCCGAATACTGCAAGAAGTTGAAGCGGCGCACCTTGTAAGGGCAGTTGTTCGAGCAATACCGCGTGCCGACGCAGCGATTGTAGACCATTTCATTGAGCCCTTCCTTGTCATGCAGCGTGGCGCCGACGGGACAGACGACTTCGCAGGGAGCGTTTTCGCAGTGCATGCAAGGGAGCGGTTGATGGACCGCTTGCGGATTCTCTGGCTCGCCTTCGTAATACGTGTCGACGCGGATCCAGTGCATCTCGCGCCCGCGCTCGACTTGATCCTTGCCGACGACGGGAATATTGTTCTCAGCCTGACAGGCGACCACACAGGCGTTGCAACCTGTGCAACGATTCAGATCGATGGTCATCGCCCACTTGTAGCCCTCGTACTCATGCTGGGGAAACAAAGTTGTCGCAGGCTTTTCCTCATGCGTTTTGAAACTCTCAGGATGGTCGCGCGCTTGCTCGACAGTTCCGGATCGAACCAGATCTCGCCCCTCCATCCAGTGGTGAGTCTGCGTGCAAGCAAGCGATTCGCGGCGTCCGACGGCGCGAAGCGTAGCGCCTGTTGCACTCCAGGGGGAATCGAAGCTTTGTAGAACGTAGGCGTTCACCCCGATTCCGCTCGCCACGCGGCCGCCGCGCGATCGCCCATACCCTAAGTGCAAGGTGACGACCCCCTCCGCCTGCCCCGGCGCGATCCAGATAGGAGTTTGAAGCCGTCGCTCGTAATGTTGGATATCGACAACATCGCCGTTCTTCAGTCCGAGACGTTCGGCCAGGCGCGGGCCGATCAACGCAGCGTTATCCCACGTTAGTTTGGTGAATGGCTTAGGAAGTTCTTGCAGCCAGGCGTTGTTGGCAAAGCGGCCGTCGTAAATTGTGGGATCGGGCCGAAAGAGAAGGTCGACCGATTCTGCGTCGCCAGAGCGCAGGCCCTCGCGCCGCTGATCGGCATCAGCGCGCTGAGCATCGTCGGGACGCTTAGGAATCGAAAGTAGATTCACATTGAGCGCCGGAAACGCAGTATTGGTCATGACTCCTTCATGGAGCGCGGTCTGCCACTGGTCTTCGAAGTCGTTCGGGGCCTTCGATTGCTCGCGCCAGTACTCCTTGACAATGTTGTAGGCCGTTCGTCCCGGTTGACCCGATAATGCGGCGAGCAGTTCAGTCGCAGTCTTTCCGTCATACAAGGGCGCGATCAATGGTTGCACCAGCGACACTGTTCCATCGCAACCACGCGCGTCGCCCCAACTTTCCAGAAAGTGGACGGCGGGAATGTGCCAATCACACAGCGCCGATGTTTCGTCTTCGTACAAGCCAAGCCGAACTTTCAGCGGAGTTTT
>DASXPZ010000819.1:0-8347 GCA_036493275.1 Pirellulales bacterium | reverse complement strand
TATGGACGACGATACCGAGGGAGGGTTCTTCGCGCTGTCCATGTTCCACATTTTCAGTACCACATTGCCAGATTCGGACATTGCTCAAATCTTCTCGGAATACCAAGGACCTCACGGAGGCGGGTCTCTTGTTTTTAGTGGCAATCAGTGCATGACCGCTCAGCATGACGTGTCGTGACGACCCAATTGATGGCAGCGGTTTCATTGGGGACGCAAAAACATGGCCAGAGGAAAACACAAGAAAAAGCCAAACAAGCCCCACCGTGGCAATCAGAATCAGAAGCCCAATCCCCCGCCGAAGCCGCCACCGCCCGGTTCTCCGACACTCAATCAAGCTAATCCCCCAATAGATGGCGGGAGTTCCAATGAGAAAAATACAGGCGAACCACCAGATCCCAATCGGACTATCGAATGGGATTGGTGGTTCGCTGCTGTCGTTGCAATTGCTACTGTCGTCGCCGCTTGGGGTGCAATCGTCCAATGGCGCGTAATGGCCAAGCAGAACAAACTGATTAGCGATCAGTTGTGCGCCATGATCGACCAGAATAAGGAGATGGTCGAACAAAGCAAGGCTGCGAAGGGCCAATGGGAGGCGGCCAATAAGCAATACAAAGCGATGGTGGAGTCTAATTCCAACGCCAAGCAGGCTGCCGAACTGGAACTTCGCCCTTGGCTTGGAATGGAGAATGCACGAGCGGAATGGAACGAAAAAGCATCGAGCATCGACTTGATAGTTACGATTAAAAATTCTGGAACAACCCCAGCGTTGGCGGTAGACATTGCCCCAGAGGTTTCTGTCGATTATGGGGACGTATCTCGCTACATCGAGACTCCAGACCCCGGTCTTTTTGGAACCGGACTTGTTGGATTGGGAGCCTCCAGAGACCACATAATTGCTGTTTCGATTACCGCAGAAGAAAAGGCAATCTTTGATTCCGGCGATCTGGAGGTCCTGGTTGAGGGTTGTGTGGAATACTGGGATGCCTTTGAATCCCAGCATGCCTTCTATTTCCACTTTATGTGCGTGACAAAAAACGGTGTTCCGCAAATTATTGATGAAACCCAGATTGACGATGTTTTGGCGGGCGACGAATTGGCGTTTGACTTCTTGAAGACCTTTCACGAAATACGCAGGGAAAACAAAGAGGCCGCACAGGCCGAGAGGGAAGAGAAGAAAAAGCGAAAGCAAAATGCCCCAGTGGCACCAGCTAGGAAGTAGCCTATTCACAGTCCACCCCCATCCGCGCAGGGGTTTTTGTGCAGGCCGGGGAGTTTTTGTGCAGAAGGTGGTTTTTGTGCAAAGCCCCCGACGGGAGAGGGGATCGGATGCTCTGCGCTCCCGAGCGGCACTCATCTAGCGCTTGCTCTTTAGCGCTTCGGTGATTTCTTGATCGCGCGCCAGCGCCGTGTTTTCCGCCAGCCAGTCGCGGTCGTTTTCCGCCGTCGGCGTCAGGCGCGTGGCGCACCAGCGGCGCGCTACGGCGCAGCCGTGGCGATCGCCCGAAGTCTGGAAGTTCCACTGCGCTTCGTCCAACAGTAGGGCCGCGGCCATTAGTCGAGACAGGCTGAAAGCGAACGAGCGGGCGCCGGCTTGCAGCGCGTCGATCCCGTCGGTAATCGCCTGCGGCAGAAACGCGCGGGCTCGCGCGGCGGCGGCGCGGACTTGCTCGATCGCGGTCGATAGTTCGGCCAGTGTGACGCCCGAGAGCAACTCGTCGATCTCGGCCAGGAAAGGGCCAAACGCGTCGGACTTGTCGATCGCCCGTAGCGCGTCGAGCGATAGGACGTTGGTCGTTCCTTCCCAGATCGAGAGGACCTGCGCGTCGCGCAACAATCGGGGCAGGCCGGTGTCTTCGACATAGCCGGCGCCTCCGAACGACTCCAAGACTTCGCTCATGCCTGCGACCGCCTGCCGCGCCGTGTAGAGCTTGGCCAGCGGAGTGAGCAGGCGAAGCACGGCCGATTCGTCGGCGGTGGCGGCGCCGCATTCCTCGCGCCCCAAAAGTTCAACCGCCCTCATCGCCAGATGAAAGGCGCCTTCAAATTCGACTTCGAGCTCCGCCAATGTGGCGGCGTGGAGCGGTTGATCGATCAGCCGGCGGCCGAAGGCTTCGCGCCGCGAGGCGTAATCTCTCGCGAGCGCCAGCCCGCGGCGCAGCGTGGCGGCGGCGCAGGTGGCGTTGTAGAGTCGCGTGACGTTGACCAGCGTGGTAATGTTGCGGACCCCTTCGCCCGGCTTGCCGACAAGCTTGGCGCGCGTCCCGATCAGTCCGAGCTCGGCGGTCGGCAGGCTGCGCGTGCCGAGCTTGTCTTTCAGGCGATGGATGACGAGGTTGTTCAAGCGGCCGCCAGCGTCGCGCGTTTCGAGATAAAACAGGCTCAAGCCGCGGCTGCCGGGCGTGGTGTTGCCCTGGGGGTCTTCAATGCGGGCCAAGGTCATCGCCATTTGCGCGGTGGTGGCGCTGGTAAACCACTTGGTTCCGTAGAGGCGATACCAGGGGCCGCTTTCTTGCCGGGCGATGGTCTCGGTCCGTCCGACGTCGGAGCCGCCGGTTCGTTCGGTCATCCATTGGCCCGAGGTCCAGAACTCGTCGGGGTCGCGCGTTGTCAGCCGGCGCAGTGCGCCGGCGCGGAGTTCGGCGTCGCCCATCACTTCGAGCAGGCGGGCGGCGCCGTCGGTCATCGCCAAGGGACAGGTGTACGTGGCCGACGAAGGATTGAACAGGTAGAGCTTTGCGAATTGATAGACTCGCGACAGCGGGCCGAACTTGCGTTCGTAGCCGATCGCCACCATGCCCTCTTCCGCGCTGATCCGGTCGAGCGCTTGCCAGCCGCGCGAGGTTTCGATTTCGTCGATCCGGTTTCCCCAGGCGTCGAACTGCCGCAGCGTCGGCTCGTGGGCGTGGGCGTCTTCGCCCAGTTCGGCAATATCGCCGACGCAGCGCTCGCCGAAGCGCCGCAGGTCTTGCTCCACCTCGCTCAGCATCTCGGCGGGCAGCCGCCGCTCGAGGTAGCGACGCAACACGCGGTCTTGTTCGTACTGGTTGCCCAAGACGGGCGGTTCTTGGAAGAAATCAGTCATGGTTCTCCCTCTCGGGCCGACAATTGGGCTGCGACGAAACAGGCGGCGAAGCACGCGGGCGGAATGGCTGGCGATCTGTGGGTGGCTAGCGCATAGATTGTATCCCACCCGACGCGGGGAGAGAACGCTGGGGAAATGAGGCGGCCGTGCGCTCCAGCCGGATCAGGCCAGTTGCACCGCCTTTGCCAGCGGCGCCGTTCGTTGTGGCGGGGCGAGTTGTGAGCTACGTTCAAGCAGGCCCCCAGATGCTTTTTGGAACCGACGGTCCGACGTGATGGGGACGCCCAAGGCCCGGCACGGCAATTGAAACAGGTGACGCCATGACCAAACACGACAAGAAGACGGACGACGACGTCGAGTTGAACAACAAGTTCGAGGATCTGGGGCGAAAGATCGACCAGCGACCCGAAGTGCAAGCCGCGGCCGAAGCGCTCCGCGAGGCTTCCGAGCAGTTCGAGCGAGCTAAGGGTTACTACTACCAATTGCGCGACGACGCCGCGAAGGAAGTCAACAAATTGCGTGGCAAGAACGCGGCCGACGTGGTCGCCGCCGGGCTGGAGCTGGTGCGCAAGCACCCAGGGCCAGGGGTGGTGGCGGCGCTACTGTGCGGCTGGTTCGCCGGACGGATTTTTCGTCGTTGATCGCCGCGGATCAGTTTAGAGCGTAACGCGCTTCGGCTTGGCCAGGGCACTGCTGGACAAGCCAGCAGTGGCACACGCGCTGCTTTGGCTCAGATCAAGTTGTGTCTACTTCGTGTCCAATAATCTAGCAGCGCCAAGATGGCCAACTATCGCGTGATTGACGTCGAGACTCAGCGAGCAAAGCGGCAATTGCGCGCCGAGATTGCGCTTTCTCGCGCCGCGATTTCCGATGAACTGGTCGCGCTGCGGGACGAGCGGCGCCGGCTGACTTCGTGGCGAACATACGTGGTCCGATTTCCGACAGCGACCCTGGCGACGGCGTTCGCTGTGGGCCTGATGATCGCCGGCGCGCGACCCGGTCGAAAAGTTCCGCGGATGGTGGCCAGCGGCCTGCTTCGCTGGGGCGCAAACGCCGTAAAGGCCGGCCTGCTCACCGAACTGCTCAACATCTGGAACCACAGCCAATCCGGCGCTGGCGGCAGCTCCGAGAATGAATAGCAAGCGTCGAGCGCACAGACGCTTGCGAGCGAAATAAACTGATCATGTCGACCGATCCACAAACCGCAAATGAACCAGAAACGCTCCTCGGCCCTCTGCTGGCCGAATTGGCGGGCCTGCGCGCCGAACTGCGCGGGGCGGCCGAGGCGCGTTGGCGATTGGCGCGGCTGGAATTGGGAGCAGCGCTTCGCGATATTGTTCGTCTCTCGATTGCAATCGTGGTAGCGGCGCTCTTGGCGCTGGTTTCGCTCCCCGTGCTGATCGTGGCCGTGGCCGATCTGCTGGCCGGCCGGCTAGGAATCAGCCGGACGGGCTGGCTATTCATCGAATTCGGCGCGCTGGTTCTCATCGCTGCCGCTACTGCCTGGCTCAGTTGGCGACGCTTCCGCAGCCACTTCGTCGGCCTGGAAGAAACGCTGGAAGTCCTGCGAGAAGATATTGCCTCGTTGGAGCGAATGACGGGGAAAGCCGAAGCTAGGAGTAAGTCCGGGGACGCGGATTGAGGTTGCCTTATTGCCCCGCTTTCGGATCGGCTACTCGACGTGCCGATCGCCGATCACTTCCCACCGGCGGGCGGCTTGACCATCGTCTTGATCTGCTCCGCGGTCAGCGTAATCTTGTACTGCGGATTCGTCGGCGCTTCTTCTTGCACTTCGAACGGGATGAAAAGATTCGGTTCTGTTTCCCAATTGGGCGCCGAGAAGATGCCGGACTTCAGCCAGGCTCCGAAGCTGCCGCTCGAATGGGGATTCACGCGCAGTTTGGCTCGTCCTTTGTCGTCGGTGCGGTGGTTCTTGGCCCAGGCCCGATTGCATAAACGCCGCACGTTGACGCCGGGGACCGGGGCGCCTTGTTCGTCGACCACTTCGACTTCCACTTCGAGCGGCGCCGTCATCGTGATTTCGCCGATCTTTTCGGTTTCACCGGGCTTTACTTGCACGGCTTTTGTCGTTCGCCCAGCCGGCGCTACGTCATCCGCGGGAGAACTAAAATCGATATTCACGCGGACGTCGGCCGGCACGTAGACCGCTTGCAGCTTGTCGGTCATCCATGCGTCGTACGAAAAGCTGCGATGCGCCTTGGCGTCGGTCGCGGCCAGGAATTGCGGGAACCAATCGGGCTGCCCTTCTTTCTCGAATCTCCAGGTGGGGACGACGAGCGAGCCCTGCTTGACGCCCGGCGTTTGCACAAGCACCTTCGCCGCCGGAAACAACAACAGATCCGGAACCAAAGCTTCGCTCTCGCCGACCTCGAGGCCTGACTTGGATTGCTGGATGGGGAGATAATCTTGCGCCATGGCAAGCACTCCATAAAGATTCTCGGCCGGCTTCTGCACGAGCGTGTAGCGGCCCAACTCATCCGTGCGGGTGAAGGCTTGCAGCCCTACGTACCGGGTCAGCGGCGACAGCGCCCGGTCGGCGAGCTCGACGTCTTTCGGCAACTCGCGCAGTTGGCGCCACTCTTCGTCAGGCATTTGGGCTAACGATCGAGCTTGGCTCGGCGCGAAACCCAGTACGAAGGCGCCCTCGATCGGCTTACCGGTGATTCCGTGGAGAACCCGTCCCTTGAGGGCCAGTGGCTCACTAAAGCGAAACGTCAATTCCTCAGGGCTGTCGCCAGTCACCGTCAAGGGGAGATAATCCTTCGACCCGAAGCGAGCAAAATAGAACCCGGCCAGCAATTTGCCGCCTGCCGGGGCTAACGCGGGATCCAAATCGACCCGCTCCCACTTCGCTTCCCTCGCGTAGGCAAGCGTGACGCGATTGATCTCATTCTCCTTCAGAAACCCGCCGGTGGCGCTGGCAAATTTGAACTTGTGGAATCGTTCGGCGCGCTGCAGCTTAATCATTGTGTCATGAGGATTGTCGTATTCGAGCTTGCGCGGAAAAATCGACGGATCGGCCGGCACGCTGACCTGCAATTTGTATTTCGTCGCGCGGGCAACCGGAAACGAAAACGCCGGAGCGCCGCGGGTGGCCACCGGATAAAAGACAAATCTTCCCTGCGGATCGGCGATCACCGAGACTTCCGGCGCCACCTGGTGCACTCCGTTCGCGGGCGTCAGCATGAGGTGACTGCTGATGCAGGCGCCCGCGATTGGCTTAAAGTCTTGACTGACGACCGTCCCCTTCATCGCGCGGGCGGACGCCGCCGTGTTCCGCTTGACCAGCGGAAAGCGAAGTTCGTCGCTTTTGTCGCTGTTGTGGATGATTCGCTGCGCGTCGCCGTAATCTGGATGGTGCAGCCGCGAGGTAACCCTGCCGGCGCTTTTGTGAATTTCCAGGTTCACGTAACCTCGTTCGTCGGATGTATGCGATGATTCGATCGTGCGCGGAGGCGCGTCGGGGGCTTCGCTGACTTGCTGCGCCAGTTCGAGGCGACCCTCCGCGATCGGCTGTCCCAGGGCGTCGAGCACGACGTGCGTGTGGGAGAGTATTTTTTTCAGCGCGCGCGAGGCCCTGACCGCGCGATCTGGATCCTCCGCTTTCACCACTTCTTCGAGCGCTTCGACGGCCTGGTATTTCAGCTTGACGAGCGACGCTTCGGCCGCGTCCGCCAGGGGCTTTGTGCTGCTGACAAGATTCTCGACGTGGCGCGTCACCTGTTTCGCGACGATGGTCTTGGCCCGCTCGCGGACTGGTGGCGGCGCCTCGCGGAGAGCTTGCAAGAGCGCCAGTGTGGCTTGTTCGCCGAGCTGCAGTAGCTCTTGCTCCGCTTTTAGGGCCTCTTCGGCGGAACTGCTCCCCAGGGCTTCGATCGCGCGGATGATCTTTGGATCGTCTACAGGCTTCGCATTATCCGCGGACGGCGGCTGAGCGCGAGCGATCTGCGCGGCGGACATCGCCAGCGCCAGGAAAATCAGAATGCCTGCCCACATATGGTTGCGCTTCGTCGCCATTGGTTGCCCTCCGCCGTCGGACTAAAACGCATGAGAGAGTGACGCCAGCTTACCAGCCGGCGAACGGGTAAGATAGCGATTGGCGATTCGGGCCCAGGACAACTGCAAATTCGTGCCGCGTGCCACTGGCTATGCCAGTGCTGTTCCAACTCGGCGCCGGCTGAGCCGGTGGCACACGTGAAGCCAGCAGCGGCACACGCGTGACTTTGCATTTCTCCTCGATTCGGGCCAGCATCATCGCCGCGGCGAACCGCTGCGCATGAAAAAGGGACGCGCTAGGCGTCCCTGATTATAATGCTCTTGGTTACCGGCCGGCCCGTCCGCGTTTGGCTTACTCGGCCGACTGATGTCCCGCGTCGCACATCGAGTCCATGCCCAGGCGGGTGCGGAGCTGTTCGAATTGTTGGAAGTACTGGTCGCTCGACGAGTGGACGTGCTCGGCCTCGGTGATGAATTTCATTTCATCATCGCAGCGGACGCCGCAATCGGCCATGATCCGCTCGAACGGCTTGAGGTCCTCGCCATAGACGATCAGCAGCTTGTGCTCGTCGAACTGCACCTCCAGCGGAATGCCGGGGTTCAGCACGGCGATCCCCACGCAGCCGTCGTTGAGCAGCAGTTCCTCGAAGTCCCAGAGCATGCTTTTCAGCACCGGCATGTCGATATGCTCGCGGTACAGGTCGACGTGGCCGCGCTGTTCGCGGTTGTGGCTCGTTTCGAGCACGACGTCGACCTCGGTCCCGAGCGGATCGAGCAGCTCCATGAAGACTTCGAATAATTGATGCTTCGAGGCGGCGCCCATCAACACCGGCACCGAGCAGCGGTTTTCCGCGTCGCGGTAGGTGTCATGACGGTAGCCCTGCCGCGGCACGACTTGCAAGTCGTACGAGGGTCGAATCGCGTCGGTCAGGACGAAGTTGCCGTAGCAACTAACGCCCAGATGCGCGTCGAGATCCTCTTCGCTGAGGCGTTCGAAGCTGCTTGCGCCGCCATTGGGCACGGCGCCGTCGCGAAATACATTGCGGAACAGTTTTTTCAAAAAGCCCATCGATCGATACATCCTGGGTCAGGTGATTTGGGCAGACGTCCGTGATCCAGCCGGCGAAAGCTCGATCCATACGTAACCGTAGGTCATGGTGTAGAACGACAGTTTTTGGGTAGCGCCGAATCCCTGGTAAAACGCGGCCCCGATCGGTAGAAACGTCATGATCGGACTGGGGCCCCTGT
>DASXPZ010000818.1:0-9751 GCA_036493275.1 Pirellulales bacterium | reverse complement strand
ATCACGGCGCCGCGGCGCCCCTGTTCTTGCTGGGAGACAAGGTGCAGCGCGGCGTGCAAGGGGGCCGGCCTGACCTGAGCGACCTTGACGACGGCGACCTGCGTCACAAGATCGACTTCCGCGACGTCTACGCCAGCATTTTGCGAGACTGGCTGAAGGTCGACCCGACCAAGGTGCTGGGCGAGCGAGAATCGACGTTGAAGCTCTTCGCCTGAGGACAGACCTCGCGCGAAGCATGCAGGCCGCGGTGACGCTAGGGAATGCCGCACGGCATGTTTGTGTTGTTACCCACACCAACCCGAAGCGCTAGCGAGGGCGACCCCGCGCCGGAACCTCGCTTGCGCTTCGGGCTAGTGTGTTCAGATGCTTGCGCGCGACGACAAAATGCCTTGCTCCGCGTTGGCGCGACCGCGATTACTTTGGCATCGGCAGCGCGATGGGCGCGTTTTCCGGGAAGGTCGCTTCGCCGGTTTTGCCCGCCAGGCGGTATTGCACCTTCAGTTGTTTCGGCACATTCGGCGCCGGGTCGCCGCCGAAGGCGTCGTTGTAGTTGCCGCTGGGCAACTTGATGGCGGCCAATTCATTGGCGTGTTTGCGGAGCGTCTCGGTGACGTCCTTTTGCTTTTCGCCGGCGCCATATTCGGCCTTGATGATTTCGAACTTCAACGGCTCCAGGCCGGCCTTGGCGAGCATCTCCCCCGCCTCGGGCGTTTTGTCCATCAGCTTTTGCGCGACGATCTGCGCCGTGCGGCCCGCTTCGTCCTTGAGCGCCGGCGTCTGCCGGGCGTTGATCGCGATCTTGAGCGTCGCGAGGCTCGGATAGCGTTCGAGAACGCTCAGCACCAACTTCTGCTCGTCCGGGCGGCGCGCCGTTTCGAGTGCCTTCTGGCACATCTCGGCCCGCTCGCGCTCCGACATCTGGAATTGCCGCGCGATCCGGATGTATCCGCGCAGGGCGCGGACCTGGTATTTATCGGCGGACGACGCCTTGGCCTGGTCCAATAGCACCGGCCCGGCGTCGATCGTCATCCACTCGCCCAGCACGCGGCTACCGGCGTCTTGAACCTGATCGTCGCCGCCGGCCATCACCGAGGCGATGGTTTGCAGCGCCTTCGGCCCGCCCATGCTCCCCAAGATTTCGACCAGGCCCGCTTTGACCGGGGCCGAGGCGTTGGGCATGGCGGCTGCCAACTCGGCGGCGCACGCTTCGCGATCGGGCATGCGAACGCAGGCGGCTTGCAGCGCGCGGCGAGCGATCGGCGCGTCGTCCGCGTTCTTCGGACGCAGGACTTGCGAGACGAGCACCGCCAACTCCTTCTGCGGCACGGTTTCGCCCAGGGCCACCAGCGCGGCGAGACGAATTTTGGCGTCCGCGTGATCGAGCGATTTGACCAAGGCCGGCGTCGCGTCGATCCGTCGCTGGCCGACGATCTCTATCAGCACCGGCAATGTTTTGCCGTCAGCGTCCGACAGGCGGGCGGCGATGGCGGCGTTGATCTTGTCGCCAGGCAGACTGGCGAGCGCGCCTTTGGCGGCTTGCGCCAACTCGGCGTCTTCGGCGGCGCCGATTTCGAGCAGCGTCGGCAGACTGTCGGCGCTGCCGGCGCGACCGATCAAGCCGATCGCGGCGACGCGAGTTTCCTTGGCGCCCGTCTTGGCCGCCGCCAGCACTGCGGGCGAAACGACCGCGTCACTTCGATCGGCCAGTGCGTAAAGAATCAGCGCCGCGCGGTCGGGCTTGGCTTGCGCCATCTCGGCCGCCAGCGCGTCGGCCACTTCGCGACCGGCAAGCTCGCGGGCCGCGGTCAGCCCGATTTGCGCCATCTTAATGTCGCTCGAGCGGAGTTGCTCGATCAACAGTGGAATGCCGTCGGTCTTGCGAGCCAGGATGGCGCCGCGCGTCGCTTCGAGTTTGCGCGGCTTCGGCACGTCGGCCTTGCGGACTTCGTCGTAGATTTCGGCCGCTTCCTTGTTTTTGCCTTCAGCCATCAGGCGCTCCGCGCACAGCACGCACCCTTCGGCCACCGCCGAACGAACCGAGACCGGCGCCGTGGTCAGAGATTGACGGAGCGTTTTGGTCGCCGCCGGATTGCCCACGCGCCCCAGCGCCACGGCCGCGGCCGCGGCAACCTGTGCGTCAGTGTCTTTCAAACGACCGGATAGCGCGTCGACCGCTTCGGCGTCGCGTCGCACGCCGATCGAATTGACTACGCCGACCGCCAGCAGCCCTTGCACATTGGGGAGCGCGCTTCGCAGCGCCTTATCAGCGGCCGGATCGGGGATCGCTTCCAGCGCAATCCGCGCCCACGAAGCGAGATCTTTATCGGCGAGCAATTTTTCGAGTTCCGGCACGGCCGACTTGCTGCCGTGGATGGCCAGTTGCTTGCAGGCCAGCGCCTTTTCGGCCGGCGCCCCCTTTTGCAGAACGACGATCAGTTCTTTTTCCTTGGCGACGTCAGGCTCCGCGGCGCGAGCTGAAACGCATGGTAGACAAACAAACGCCAAGAGCCACAGCGCTCGGCGGGCGAACATCGAATATCGAAGCATGGTATTTATCCTGGATAGGCGTGTGTGGGCGATTGCGTACCGTATCGTGCGAACCGGATCATGCGAATCGAGCGGGCGTTACAACCTCCACGGCTCGCGCTGCGCTTCACTCCGCAAGCGGTTGGCCTGGTCGTCGTTGACGAACTCGTTCTTGACCGGATCGAACGTCACCTTGCGATTGAGCGCCAGCGCCACGTTGGCGGCGTGGCAAGCGATGTGGGCGTTGCACGCCGCGTCGGCGTTGGTGCGCGGCTGGCTGCGCGACTTGACGCAGTCCAAGAAGTTCCGCACATGGAACGTCGCCGGATAGCCGCCGATCTCGGCCACTTCGCGGCCGGCGATCAATTCGGGCGAGCTGAGAACCAGCTTGCCGCTATCGCCCGCTTCGACCCAGCCGGTTTCTCCCTCAAAGCGCACCGGACATGATCCGAGCGGAATCCAGCCGGTCTCGCGGAGGACCAACTCCACGCCGTTGGCGTAGCGGGCGACCAGGCGGCCATCCTTCGGCGGGTTGTATTCCGTGGGGACCAGCGCGTCTCCCATCGCCCATTGGCAAAGGTCGACGCAGTGCGAGCCCCACTCCAGCACGCCGCCGCCGACCAACCCGCCCCCTTTTTCGAAATTGAAACCGTCGAGCAGCTTGGCGTTGTAAGGGCGCCACGCCGCGGGGCCGAGGTACATGTTCCAATCAACCACTTCCTTCGCGGGCTCGGGCTCGGCGGGGAGCCAGCCGCTCATCAGCGCGGTCATGCCGGCCGGGTGGGCGTAGATCGTTTTCAGCTTGCCGAGCTTGCCGGTCCGCGCCAGCTCGCAGGCGAAGGCGAAGTGCGGCAGGCTGCGGCGCTGCGTGCCGGCCTGAAAGACCACGCCCGTGCGGCGCATCGTGTCGCGCAGGATCAGGCTTTGGTCGATGTTCTTGGTGCAAGGTTTTTCGCAATAGATGTCCTTGCCGGCGCGGGCCGCGTTCATGGCGGCGGCGGCGTGCCAGTTGGGACCCGTGGCGATCAGCACGGCGTCGATATCCTGGCGATCGAGCAGCTCGCGGAAATCGCGAATCATGCCGCAATCTCGATTGTCGTATTTTTGATCGGCGATTTTCTTGACCGCCTGCCGGCGGGCTTCTTTCACGTCGCAGACGGCGATGAACTGCACGTCCTTCTGTTCGAGAAAGCAGCCCAGGTCGTACGTGCCGCGATTGCCGATGCCGATGCCGCCGAGCGTGATTCGTTCGCTCGGGGCGACGGCGCCGTCGCGTCCCAGGGCCGAGCTGGGGATGATCGTGGGAGCCAGCACGGCGGCGGCGCCGGCTGACACGGCAGTTTGCAGAAAACGACGCCGATGAAACCGTTTCGCCTTGTTCGCCATGATGCTCTCCTGATCGAATGGATCCGCTGATCCGCGGGTGGTCTTAGGTGGGGGCGCGCCGAGGGGGTGGCGGTACACATCACCATACCGCCACAAGCCCCGGCTTGCCACCATTTGGGACGGAAAGGGAGGAGAACTGCCGGGTCCTTCCATGGCGCCACTGCCGGCTGGCCCTGGCTGGTCCAGCGGTGCTTTGAATCAGGGAAAAGCAGGCCAATCGAAAGTCCTGATGCCCCAGCGATCCCGGATGGTCGCCCATACCCACAGCGCGTAGGGACGCGATTGGCCGCTTGGTGACATTGGCAGACACGTCGGATGCGCCAGACTCTTGCGAGGAATCGAACCATTTTCGGGGTGTTGTGATCCGGCGGGATTTCACGAAGGCTAACTGCATCGGCGTGTTGTCACTGATTCAAGCTCGGCAGAACTTGCGTTCGTCGAGGTAAGTGAAGCACTTATATTCCAGGCCCGCCGATCCGGGTTGCAGATGGGCGCCATCGGGCGCATCTCCTATGGCGGCGCCAGTCAGCCGGTCGAAGAGTGACTAATTGTCCCGAAGCTGTCGTGGCGCGCGCAAGGTTGATTCACGGGCTTCTTGCGCGACCAATCCCATACGCCTCCACCGTGCACTTGGGCAGCGCTTTCTTAAGCTCTGCAACCGCCTCGTTGGATACGGTGGTCGACGAAACATCCAACTGTTCGAGGTTGCCAAGTTCGCGGAGATACTCCATGCCCTTGTCCGTGATCTGAGTCGAGGCGACGTCAACGAACCGTAACGAAGGGATGCGGCTCAGTTCGATAACTCCGGCGTCGTCCACCGAGGTGCTATAAAGCCTGATCTTTTGCAGATGTGGAAAAACGCCTAGATGGGCTATGCCGGACGAGGTGACATTGGTCCCTCTTAACCCAAGGTCTTCAAGACTACGAAGGGATTGAAGATTCTGAATGACCCGGTCTGTGCATGGCGTGCCACTCAACTGCAGATCTACGAGAGTTGGCATTTTACAGAGATACAACGCGGCATTGTCCGTCATGCGTGTGCCACAGGCATTCAAATGACGCAGATGGGGCAAAGTGGCAATCTGTTCAGCTCCGTCGTCTCCGATATTTGTTTCGGTGAGCATGAACAACTGAAGTTTGCGAAGCTTCGACACATGACGAAGTCCCTGATCGGTAACTTTGGTCTTTTCGATACCCAGTTCGACCGCTTCGTTGAGCGCCGCAATCGTCGCCATCGTCGCGTCGCTGGCCTCGGTATCGCGCAGTTGGATGGACCGCACCTTCGCGAAGGTCTCGGCGCCAAACACTTGCGCAAGTATTTTGCTGGTCAATGATTCCGATCTCCGGCCGAACGTGACGCTTCCGCCGATCGCACGGATCGCGTTGAGGGCGTCCTGGCGTCGGTGTGCCCGATTAGCAACCAGAGCAACCATGACGGCACACAGCGTCATGACCACAAACATACTGAGAAGGCTAAATCGCAACCACCGTCGTCTTAGTTTCATTGTGCGAGAATCTCGCGAAGCAGGAGATTAGAGGGCAAGTCTCAAGTGTGCCGCCTTAACGCCCAAGTCGTTTCAGCGAGGCCGAGCCGCGACTTCTTCAAGAGCTTCGGAGCGGCTTACCTGACCTAAGTCTAGCGGGAACAAATCACGCTTGTAAGGTTTCTCGCACTCGGAGAGCCGCGGCAGTAAATCAAGGAGTCTTCCCGAAATTCATCGGCATGAGATCGATAATTTGGGGCAATCGCCATCAATCTTCGAGTGTAATCGAAGACCTGCTTGACAGGACGATGGCGCCGCCATATTTTCTAGTTAACTAGAACTTACCGTCTGCGCAGTGCCGCTTTCCCGGAGCCTTGGCCGATGACGCGTCCTCCTTCGGAATTTCCTACGGAGCTCGAGCTCCAGTTTCTCAAGATTCTCTGGAAGAAATCTCCCGAACCGGTGCGCGAGATTCGTGATGCGCTGGCGCAATCCGGTCGGGACATCGCCCATACCTCAGTGATCACCACGCTCAATACGATGGTGAAGAAGCGGTTTCTCACGCGCCGCAAAGAGGGGAAATCGTTTCTGTTCGCACCGCGCATCACGCGCGAGCAAGTGTCCCAGTCCATGTTGGGGGATGTCCTCAACCGTGTCTTCGACGGGTCGGCCAAGGCAGTGTTGATGGGACTGTTCGAGCAGTCCGATATGAAACCGGATGAGCTCAAGGAACTGCGCAAGCTCATCGACCAGCAGATGCGGGAGAGCCAAAAATGAACTCCATTCTGACGAGCATGTTCGACCAGGCTGTGTGCCTGCGCCTGACCGAGACGCTGCTCCATTTTCTTTGGGAAGGTTTGCTGATCGGCGTGTCGACAGCCTGCCTTGCCTGGTTGTGCCGAAATGGCAGTGCTCGTCTCCGCTACGGAGTGCATCTCGCTAGTCTCGCGTTGATGGCGACGAGCGTCCCCGTCACGTTTTTACTGATGGATGGGCGGACGCTTCCCGCGTTGGGTGCTATGGCTCTCGCTCCGACGATCGACTTTTCGAGCAGCCAGACGATCGCGTCGCGGATTTCGATCGAACCGAGCGAAGGCGCGGGGATGCCGTTTGCTGTCGCGCCGCACGGCGCCTTCGACATGGAATCGGCGCCGGCGGCGCCGCCAGTCGCCGCGGGTTTTCACGCGTCCGTTGCTGAGCGTGCGAGCCGCGCTGTGGGCGAAAACGAACCGGTCAGCCAGCCTGCCAGGCTTTCGTCATCCCTCGAATGGTGGCTCCTGCGGGGATCGCCCTACGCCGTCTGCGTCTATCTGTCGGGTGTTCTATTCATGTTGGGGCGTCTAGTGCTCGGCCTGTGGGGAGTGCGCCGGCTGAGTCGTTCCGCCAGACCGGTCCAGACGGGGCGACTTGCCGATCAGATCCGGAGGCAAGCCGCACGGATCGGGCTCAAGATCGTACCGGTAGTGGCGTTTTGCGAACGGGTCACGATTCCCTTTGTCGCAGGGGTACTTCGTCCCGTAATCCTGCTCCCCAACTGGCTGGACGCGGAGCTTGAACCTGAACAACTGCTCGTCATCGTGGCTCACGAGATGGCGCACATCCGTCGGCTGGATCTGTTGGTGAACCTGCTCCAGCGGCTGGTGGAGACCGCCTTGTTCTTTCACCCTGCGGTCTGGTACGTGAGCCGTCAGCTCTGTTCGGAGCGAGAGAATTGCTGCGATGACGCGGTGGTTCGCGCGGGCATCGAGAAAGTGCGCTACGCCAGCATCCTGCTTCGGGTTGCCGAACTCTGCGCGGCGGCATGCGGAGGGAACCGGCCGACGCCGAACGCATCGCTTGCCATCAGCGGGAACAATGGCAGTCACCTCAAACGTCGCATTCTGCGTTTGCTCGGTGGCGGGGAACGGGTCCGATCGCGCTCGGCCGATTCTTTGGCGTTGGTCCTGCTCATGGCGTTTATCCTGGGAGCGATCGCGGCCAAGCAGAGCCATGTCGTTGCCGCCGCCTTCGAGACTCTCGCTCAGACGGCGCCCGATTCCGCGCCCGTCGCTAACCAGGCGCTTCGAGTGGCGCCGCAGGCGAACGCTTCTCAGGCCGTGCCCAGTGCGGCTCCCCAGTCCTTGGAATCGGAAATCACTGTTCGCGGAGTCGTCCTGAAGCCGGACGGCAAGCCGGCGGCAGGGGCGGTCGTCCGCGCGGCGGCGATGGCGGAATGGTCGTCGTGGGACCTGGCCGTCGCGAAGGACTTGAAATCGCCGCTCTCCGAAGCGATTGCGGATTCGCAGGGAATGTTTTCGATCCGCTTTCCGCGACATCCATTCGGCGACGTGAGCGGGTTCGATGAACACTGGCGCGACATCTACAAGAAGACGCAAATCGCCGCATCGCTCACCGGTTACGGCCCCGCATGGGTGACTTACGGCGGCATCGACGCGTCGCAGCCCTTGACGTTGCGCTTGGTCGAAGATTTCCCAATCCACGGTCGAGTGATCGATCTCGAAGGGCGTCCGATCGCCGGAACCTCGGTCAAAGTGAGCGGACCGCAGGGGACGAAAGAGGAAGATCTCTCCGAGTGGATCGCAGGCGTCAAGGCGGGTGAGGATCTCCGGACCGTGCATCGAAAGATCCCTCTTTCCGCCGAGCCGCGCGTGATCGGAACTCCGACCGCGGTGACGACGGACGCGGATGGCCGATTCGAAATCCGCGGCCTGGGGCGGGAGCGGGTCGTCACGCTGACGTTCGTAGGAGAGCAAGTGGCTTATCGCGAAGCCCAGGCGGCGACGCGTGACATGGAAACGCTTCAGCAAAACAGCGGCTTCGAGTGGTTCGAGGGGAAGGACTCGGTGTTCGGCGCCACGTTCACCTTCAGCGCCGAGCCTGCCCGCACGATCGAAGGGAGCGTGAAAGACGCGAAGACGGGCGAGTTGCTTCCGGGCGTCTCGGTCGAAAGCAATATGATGACCAGCTATCCGTACGGGAAATATAGCGTCCTAAAGACGACGACCGACAAGAATGGGCGTTTTCGATTGATCGGAATGCCGAAAGGCGCCAAAAATCGGCTCTGGTTCATCCCCAACGATCAGCAACCCTATTTCATGCGCGACGTCGATGTTCCGGACCCTGTCGGTCTCAATCCCGTCCACACGGAAATCGAGCTGCATCGCGGAATTTGGATCACCGGAAAAGTCACCGATGGAGTCACGGGCGCCCCCGTTCCTACCGTTCGGATGCTCTATTTTCCATTCCGCAAGAACGAATATGCTCAGAAAACGCCCGAGTTCCAACCCACGGGCCGCGTCGAAGGCGAAGCCCGTCAGGTGCGATTTCAATCCAAAGCAGACGGAACGTATCGCATCGTGGGCTTGCCGGGACGGGCGATCGTCGGCGCGGAGAGCATTCTCAAATCCTATCGGCACGGCGTCGGTTATGCCGACATCAGCGGACCGGAATATGAGAAGGGCGAATGGTTCGACACGTATGATGTGCCCATGATGGCCGGTCCCAAGTGGCTCAACATGATGAAGGAGATCAATCCTCCAGCCGACACGGGCCCGGTAACGCTCGATTTCGCATTGGATCCGGGGCAGTCCGTGCGGATCCATGTCCAGGGGCCTGATGGGAAGCCGATTACCGGTTTGGATGTCGATGGCATATCCTCGCGAGGCAAAAGCGAGAAAACGGAGGACTCGGAATTCACGGTCACCAATCTCGGTCCTGATGAGGAACGCCCCATCCTCTTCAGGCATGTGGAGAAACGTCTTGGTCGAGTTGTGCGAATTGGTCCGGCTGAACTCAAAGCAGGCGAGATCACCCTCAAACTGCAGCCGGAGGCCTATGTCGTCGGACGATTGCTCGGCGAAAACGGCGAACCTCTGTCCGGCGCGGAGATATCGGCCGAAGGTGTGCCCTTTGCTTATGCGACCCGCCTTGACTCCGTTGGCGCCGACGCGGACGGACGTTTCCGCGCCCTTTTGATTTCCGGTTGCCGCTACACTCTCGAAGGCCGACCTCATCGCCGTAAACTGTACGATTTCTCAATCGATCACGATCTGGCCATCGAACCCGGCGAAACCAAAGACCTGGGAACATTGCAGTTCAGCAAGCACGGCAAACCGATCAAGAGCGAACTGACGGACGAATAAGCAAAACAGGCTCCCTTCCGTGCGGCGCCCCGTCGCAGGACATGCCCGTCAGGCCGATCATCGAAGCGGAAACGGCGGTTAAGTCTCATTAACTCGAGTATGCGTGGGCCCTCGAAATACGCCCCATTTCCCGTGTTTTGAAGTCGCCGTGCGTTAGGCGGTGTCGCCTCTTAGAATCACACTCGCCGACTAGGACGTAAGCATGACGGCGAT
>DASXPZ010000817.1:0-10573 GCA_036493275.1 Pirellulales bacterium | reverse complement strand
TAAATGGCGCCGAAAGGGTAAACGGCGCCGGTTGGCGGTGGGACTCGGATGGGGTCGACCGCGCGCCCCACTCCCCTGCCCTCCCCAGCCGCACCCCAACGAAAAAACCCCCGCACAGGCTCATGGCCCATGCGGGGGTTTTGATTTCGACCACGCTGGTCGCTCAGTTCCTAAGAACTGAGCTCCGTCCGGAGACGGGCGACTTCGCGTGGATAGTTACTATTGACGTTCGCCGGTCGTGGCCTGGGCGACTTGAGCGGCGTCGACGTCGATCGTCAACTCGCGGGTCTGACCAGCGGCCAGCTTGATCGTCTCTTCCTTGGTGATCGTCTGACCGTTACGCTCCAGCTCGACACGGATCACGTAGTTGTCCCAGCTTTGGCCGGCGTTCAACTTCGTGGTGACGAACTGACGAACCGAGCCAGTCGACTTCGACTCGTTGCCCGACAGGAACACCTTGGCGTCGGCCGGAACGTTCAGCGTCAAGCTGGTCTTCACCGGCTTGGCGGCAGTCCGCTCGTCGACAACTTCAGGAGCTACGCCGTTGAAATCGACTTCAGCCGTTTGGCCAGCTTGCAGCTGGACGACCTTCGTCTCTTCAACCGACTTGCCGTCACGGGTCATCTGGGCACGCAGCTCGTAGGTGTAGTTCATGCCCGGACGGAGACCGTTCGAGACGAACCGACGATCGGCGCCGGTGCTACGCGTGGCGAGACCATTGACGAACACGCGAGCGTCGGCCGGAACTCGCACGGCCAACAGCGCGGTGCGTCCACCCTGGTTCATCGTGCTGCCTGGCGCGGTTGGATCCGACAAAGGATCCGTGGCGCCTGGGGCCGGAGCAGGATTCTCAGGAGGGGTTGGCGTCATGGCCGGAGGATTGCCCGGAACGACCGTGCCCGGAGCGGGCATGGTCGGCGGAACTACCGCGTCCTGAACGACGTAACCGCCGCCCGAGCCCCAGCTACCACCACTCGAATAATAACCGCCGCTTGAGCTGCTGCCCGAACTGGAGCTTGAGCTGCTGCTCGAGCTGCTGCCACGCCATCCACGATAGTAACCCGAACTCGAGCTGCTCGAGCTGGAGCTACCGCCCCAATAACCCGAACTGCTGGAGCTGCTAGAACTGCTGCCGCTCGACGACGAGGACGAGCTGCTGGAACCGCCGCGACGATGCCAGAAGGCGTCGGCTTGGGGCGCCGCAAACGACCACGTCAGGCCGGCGACAACGCCACCCAACACCAAATTTTTCAAGCTCGTACGAAACATAACTCATTGCTCCCTTTGGAATAACGTGACTCCATGCGCACCGCTTTCCCCCCAGAACATACCAACCTTAGCACGTAATTCAAGCAGCTTGGGTAGTTTTTTTTGATCACTGAGTATGGATAAATAGCGTCCAGTTTTCCGCTTGCGCTGTTTGCATATCCGGCACAACCGCGCGTCTTTGCGGAGGGCGCCAGCGGTGGCGCCGATTGTAACGCTAGCGGTTCTGGTTTGCCTAGCCGCTCTGGGAGTAGCCCGCCCGCTACTCCTATAATCCCGCCCGCTCGGGATGCCCCTCCCCTGCCCTCTTGTTTTGCATCCTCATTTGGCGAGCCTTCGAATCCCATGCTGCCCGCCGCCTGGTCTTACCGCGTCCCCTGGGGGTTGCTGCTGGCGGCGCTCGTCCTGATGGCGCTCGGCTGGCTGGGGGTGGCGCGCAGTGAAGAACTGGCCGATGGCAGCGGACATTACGCGCGGCAACAGATTGTCTGGTCGCTCTTCGCTGCGACGGTCTGTTGGCTGATGACCTTACCGAGCTATCGCGCTCTCGGTCGCTACAGTTACGCGGCCTTCGCCGGCGCGATCGTGCTGTTGGTCGCCGTCTACTTCTTTCCGGCGGTGCATGGGGCGCATCGCTGGATTCGGTTTGGGCGAATTGGCTTGCAGCCCTCGGAATTCGCCAAGCTGGCCTTCGTGCTGGCGATGGCGCGGTATTTAACGCGCGCGAAGAATTACCGCAGCTTGCGCGGACTGCTGGCCCCCCTCGCGCTGACGATCGTTCCTTTGCTGCTGGTATTGCGCGAGCCTGACTTGGGGACGTCGCTGGTGTTTTTGCCGGTGTTGTTCGCCATGCTCTACGGCGCCGGCGCTCGCAAGCGAGACCTGGCGATACTGGCCGGCTGCGGCGCGCTGCTCTTGCCGGTCCTTTGGACGCAGATGAGCGGCGAGCAGAAGTCGCGCGTCACGGCGCTCTTCGAGCAGACCGCGCCCGACAAGGCGCCCAGCGACGACGGCTATCATCTTCACCAGGCCAAGCAGGTGCTGGCCCTGGGCGGCGTCTGGGGGAGCGCGCTGGCAGGCGAACCGGTCGACGATCGGGCGGTCTATCAGCTACCGGAAGATCACACCGATTTTATTTTCATCGTCCTGCTGGAGCGCTTTGGCTGGCTGGGCGCCATCGCGGTGTTGGGTTTGTCGTGCGCAGTGGTCTGGCAGGCCCTGTCGATCGCGCAAAACACGCGCGAGCCGAATGGGCGACTGATCGCGATCGGGCTGGCGACGCTGTTCGGCGCGCAGGTCTTTATCAACACGGCAATGACCGTGGGACTGCTGCCGGTGACCGGGCTTTCGTTACCGCTGGTCAGCTACGGCGGGTCGGGCCTGTTGGCCAACGCGCTGGCGATCGGCCTGCTGGTGAACATCGCCCAGCGGCCCGGCTTCGAAATGACGAACGCGCCGTTTCGCTTTGCGCATTGAGCGAAGGCTTCGAGGAGGTTCCTCCTCGTCTCATCGCTACTTGCCGCTGGCCACCGAAACATCGATCTCGTCCAGCCACAGTTCGCCCGTCGCCCCCAAGAGACCAATCGCCATGATTGCTTCGCGGGCTTGGGGCGGGACTTTGATCCGTTCTTTTTCGGTCTTCCAATCGAAGGTCCCTTGGAAGGGTCCGAGGCCGCGAACGCCGACGTTTCCCCGCTTTTCGTCATAGAACGTGATGGCCACCATCGGCATTTGCTCCGCCGCGGGCGGGAGCTTGATCCCTTGCGCGCGAACCATGGCGCTGAGGTTGAGCTCGCGGACCTTACGGCCGTCGATCGCAAACGCCTGGAGCGCCTGCGCGCCACGCCCCATCGTCAGGTTCGAGAACTCGATCGAGCGTGAGTTCTTGCCAGGCTTCTCGCCATTCACTTCGGCCTGCCGCAACCAGAACCAGCCGGCCGGTTCGTTGTTGGCCTTGGGCTTCTCCTCGAAGCCGCCATTGAGAATTGCCGGATGCAACGGGTCAGGGAGCACGCCGCGCGCGTCCTCGGCCTTGCCCGTCATCGGCACAAACAGCGTGGGGCGCAGCGCCTCGGAGACGAGCTTGCCATCCTGCTTGCGATACAAGTAGAGCGTTTGCTGATAGCGCTCTCCCAGGGGGATGACCATGCGCCCCCCTTCTTTCAATTGCTCCACCAGCGGCTTGGGCACATTCTCCGGCGAGCAAGTGACGATGATCTTGTCGAACGGCGCGTGCTCGGCCCAACCCTGATAGCCGTCGCCGATTTTCGTCACGACGTTTTTGTATTTCAAACGGCGCAGGACGGCGGCGGCCTTTTTGCCCAGCGGCTCCTTGATTTCGATCGTGTAGACCGTGTCGACCAGCGGCGAGAGGATCGCCGCCTGGTAACCGCTGCCGGTGCCGATCTCAAGCACTTTGTCGGTCGGCTTCGGTTCGATCTGCTCGGTCATGTACGCCACGATGAAGGGCGCCGAGATCGTCTGGCTCTGCCCGATCGGCAGCGACATGTCGATATAAGAGTTCTTGCGCAAATCGTTCGGCACGAACTCGTGCCGCGGCGTGGTCCGCACGGCCTCTATCACGCGCTTGTCTTTGACCCCAGCGCCGATGATGTCGTTCTCGATCAACTTATTGCGGGCCGCATTGATCTCCGGATCTTCTTCCGGCGCGACGCCCAAACAGGGACGTGTGAGCACAACGGCCGCGAGCAAGGCGCCAGCCGAGACAACGCGCAAGAACGTTCTGCCTGCCATGCCTGATCCCCCATGAGTAAGAAGTTGACGCGCGCGAGCGGTTCCGACGCCCGGCGCGAACCAACTTCTTCTATCGTCTCTGAGAAACGCCCAACTGTCCAGAAAGGTTTTTGCGAGACGTCTGCATGATCGCCGTCCAACCTTCCGCGACACCCGATCTTCCGGGAGTGCGAGGCTCCTGCCGAGCCGCGAAGCGCTTTCGGCGTCGCGATGCTCGGCGGCCAACTCGCCTGCCCAGGGACATCGGAAATCATGGCGGCGCTACGGCGCCCCCTGCCCTGCTCGTGTTGTCCCTTTACCGATCGACGGGTAGATTGGCGAGAGTCCGATAGATAGGGCTTGGGCTGCAAACTGAACGCTCCCCCCCTGCCCTCCCCTGCTCTTTTCCGGTCCCCTCGCCCCAGAAACTGTCGCCGCGCGATGCTAAACCAACGGCTGAAATCGCAGGTTGTCGAGCGGATCTTGCCGCGCGTCCAGCGGCCGGCACAGTACATCGGCGGCGAGCTGAACGCCGTGGTGAAAGACCACCGGTCGGTCCGCGGCCGGCTCTGCCTCGCCTTCCCAGACATGTACACGATCGGGATGAGCCATCACGGCTTGCAGGTTTTGTATACGCTCATGAACAGCCGCGACGATTGGGCCTGCGAGCGGGCTTTTACGCCGTGGACCGACATGGAGGCCGAGCTCCGCGCCGCCCCCCTGCCCCTCTACAGCCTCGAGACCTTCACGCCGCTGGTCGACTTCGACGTGCTGGGCTTCACGCTTCAGTACGAAGTGGGCTACACCAACCTGCTGACGATGCTCGATCTCGGCGGTCTTCCACTGCATGGCGAAGAACGGACGCTCGCGCATCCGCTGGTGATTGCCGGCGGTCCCTGCGCGCAAAATCCGGAGCCGCTGGCGCCGTTCGTCGACGTCTTTGTCATTGGCGACGGCGAGCCGGCCCTGCCGCGGATCTGCGACGCCTGGCTCGAAATCAAAACCGCCGCGGTCGCCGCCGCCGGCGTTCGAACCGGCGCCGGCGGACAAATGCAGCGCGAAGAGGCGCTCGCCAGGCTCGCCGCGCGGTTGCCCTTCGCCTACGCGCCGCGCTTCTATGAACCGGAGTACGACGCGACGGGCCGCTTGCTGGCGACGCGCCCCACGCGCGATGACGTTCCGGCGACGATCGAGCCCTCGGTGATCGACGATCTTGACGCTACGCCGCTGCCGCTCGCGCCGATTGTGCCGATGATCGAATGCGTTCATGACCGGATCGCGATCGAGATCATGCGCGGCTGCCCTTGGCAGTGCCGCTTTTGCCAAAGCACGGTGATCAAACGCCCGTTGCGGGTTCGCAAGGTCGAAACGATCGTGGCCGCGGCGCTGGCCGCGTATCACAACACCGGCTTCAACGAGATCTCACTCCTGTCGCTTTCGACGAGCGACTATCCCTACTTCGAAGAATTGCTCGCGCGGATGCACGAGACGTTCCGGCCGCTCGGCGTTCGGTTGGCGCTCCCCAGCCTGCGAGTGAACGAGCAACTCAAAGGGGTGGCGGCGCTACTGTCGAACGATCGGCGTGGGCTGACCCTGGCGCCGGAAGTCGCCCGCGACGACATGCGCGAGCAGATCCGCAAGAAAATCAAGAACGAAGACCTGTACGAGGGCTGCCGCGCCGCCTTTCGCCACGGCTGGCGGAGCGTGAAGTTGTATTTCATGTGCGGCTTGCCGGGAGAACGGCCGATCGATCTCGACGGCATTGTTGAGATGGCCGAGACGATCGCGCGGATCGGCAAGGAAGAGATGGGGCGTTACGCCGAAGTCACGGCCAGCGTCTCGAACTTCGTTCCCAAGCCCCACACGCCGTATCAATGGAACGGCATGCAGACGCGCGAGTACTTGGAATGGGCACAAGACTATCTGCACAGTAAGCGGCGGATCCGCGCGGTCGAAATCAAATGCCACCCGATCGAGGTCAGCCTGCTCGAAGGGGTGCTGAGCCGCGGCGATCGCCGCGTGGCGGCCGGGCTGGAGCTTGCCTGGCGACGCGGGGCGCGGCTCGATAGCTGGGGCGAACAATTCAACGCCGACCGCTGGTGGCAAGCCATGGCCGACGCCGGCGTCGACGTCGAACAGCTACTCCACCGGACCGATCCCCTCGACGCGCGCCTACCGTGGGATCATGTCAACGTCCGCAAGGGACGCACGTTCTTGGAGAAGGAGCAAACCCGATCGGTGGCGCAACTCACCGAAATGGCCGGGGCGGTTTAGCGGCATTGTGAGCCGTTAGGCGCTAGCCTCGGGTTCTTCGTCTTTCGACTCGGCGTCACTTTCATCCGCGGCTCGCGCCGTGCGGCCCTGCATCAAGGACTAGGCTACTCAATGCGAATGTTTACCGCCTGGCTGCGAAAGGTCTCTGGGATGGCTGTCTCGCCGTCCGCTGGGTAGCATTCTAATGTTACCTCGTTAGCCTCAAGAAATACGAGGAAGCATGCCTAAGTGCCGTTGCTTTCGGCTACGATCCTAGGTTCAGCGCAAACTATCCGCTCGGATGGAATTCGCAGGTGACTGAACGTTAGGAAATAGCCGTAGCCCATGTAATCAAAGTTGAAGAACCCTCCGCCCTGAAT
Organism: Pirellulales bacterium; assembly: GCA_036493275.1. GTDB lineage: Bacteria > Planctomycetota > Planctomycetia > Pirellulales > JACPPG01 > JACPPG01. The sequence continues at coordinate 3,941 of DASXPZ010000817.1, read as the reverse complement.
CGCCGCATCGAGTGCGCCAGGCGGCAAGACGCCGTCCGTCATCCTTTGGAGTATCTCAATTTCAAATGGTTCGAGGGGAACCATGATTCCTCTTCGTCTGTTGGCAGCAGCAGGAGGTTGCTTAGCCTTCATTTACCCGCGGCTAGCGCCGTTCGGCTCACAGGATTCGATCGAGCGCTGTCGCCACGCGGCGACAAAGGGCCATGGTTTCTTCGAACTGTTTGAAGGTCAGCGACTGGTAGCCGTCGCTCAGGGCGTTTTCGGGATCGGGGTGGACTTCGAGGATCAGGCCGTCGGCGCCGGCCGCCACGCTTGCGCAGGCCATTTGCGGCACCAGGTAGGTGTGCCCCGTGCCGTGGCTCGGGTCGACGACTACCGGCAAGTGCGTCTTGGCGTGCAGATAGGCGACGCTCGCAAGCGGCAACGTGAAGCGCGTGTGCGATTCGAACGTCCGAATGCCGCGCTCGCAGAGCATCACGTTGGGGTTGCCCGCGTCGAGGATGTACTCGGCCGCCAACAGTAGCTCCTCCATCGTGGCGCTCGGGCCGCGCTTCAGCAGCACCGGGCGATCGGTCTTGCCGACCGCTTCCAACAGTCGATAGTTCTGCATGTTGCGGGCGCCGACTTGCAGCACGTCGGCGTAACGGGCCACCAGGTCGACGTCCTCGGTCGCCATCACCTCGGTGACGACCGCCAGCCCGGTGGCGTCGCGGGCCGTGGCCAGGATCTTCAGACCGTCTTCTTTCAAGCCTTGGAAGCTGTAGGGGCTGGTGCGCGGCTTGAACGCTCCGCCGCGCAGCGCCGTGGCGCCGGCCGCCTTGCATGCCTTGGCGGTGGCGACGAGTTGCTCTTCGGTTTCGACCGAACAAGGCCCGGCGATCACGCCGATGTTTTTGCCTCCCACGGTCAGGCTGCCGACACGGATGACCGTTGGCTCGCTCTTCGTCTCGCGACTGGCGATCTTGTAAGGCGCCAGGATCGGCAAAACTTGAGCGACGCCGACGCCCGCTTCGAGCGATTCCTTCAAGCCGTCGACCTCGGGTCCGATGGCCGCGACGACCGTTCGCTCGACCCCCTTGAGAACGTGGGGCTTGAGGCCCAGGCTAGTAACGCGCTGGACCATGTGTTCGACCTGTTCGGCCGTGGCGTTTTTATTCATGACAACAATCACCTTTCCACTCCTCTTTCGTGCGACGCGTGTGCGCCGGTGTTTGAGTTCAGGTCGAATGCAGACCGCCTGCGTCGTACCCCTTCGATCGTTTATTTATTCTTGTCTTGTGAAAATCTTCCGCCTTGTTCCGTATTTCGCTGGAAGGATTGTCTGCTGCTCCACCTTGCGTCTCTTACATGAACCGCCGCGATAGTGATGGAGTTCACATGCCATTCCCTCGCTTGCGCTTCGGGTTAGTGTGGATTGCCTCGCCGCGTGAAAACAAAAAAAGCCCCGCAGACCAACTAAGGGTTGCGGGGCTTTTGCTGCTTTGCAGTTGTCGCGTTGAGGTTAGATATCTCCTCCGGCCCCGCGACCCGTCGGGGTAAAATAGCTGCGCCAAAACCAGCGGGCCGATTGCATGTTCATGTCGGTATTGTGCGCTCGGATCGGGGAGGATGCAAGCGAACCGGGGCGGTTCTATCCGTCGGGGCCGCGAACTGCCGGGGCCGGCCTGTACGGTTATCGACGTTTGGGCCGAAGAAAACGAGGCTGCTGGCGCCGCCGGGGCGAGATCACGCCCCGGTTTGCCGCGATGAGTTAGGCCGGCTTGTCGCCGTCGGAGGGCTTCGAGTCGTCCGATTGCTTCTCTCGTTTCGCGTTCTGCTTCATCTCGCGTTTGCGAACCGCCGCCATCTTGACGCGCTGCTGCCGGGCGCCTTTTTTGCCGGCCGCTTTTTTCTGGAGTTGCTTCTTTCCTTTGAGCTCCTGCTGCTTTCCTTGCAGCGCGCCTTGCTCGCGCAACTGTTCCATGCCTTCGCGCAGTTCTTGCTTGTCGACCTGGCCGTCGCCGTCTTTGTCGAGCCGGCTGAAGAGAGGCTTCAGCCGCTCCGGCATTTCTTCTTTGCTGAGCTTGCCGTCGCCGTTCGTGTCGGCCTCTTTCAGTTGTTGGCGAAGTTGACCGAGATTGCGACCGCCGGCGCCTCCCTTTCCCGCGCGGCCCGCTGCGCCGGGCAAACCATTCGCTGCGGTTCCTTTGGTCGCGTCGGACGCTTCGCCGCGAGCCGCTTGCGCTTGAGCGATCTCTTCTTTGGAGAGGGCTCCATCCTTGTTCTTGTCGAGCCGACCGAGCATGGTTTTAAAACGATCGCGGCGCTCTTCCGGGACTTCGTCCGGCGTAATGCTGCCGTCGCCGTTTTTGTCCATTCGGCCGATCAAGGCGGCAAGCCCCTGGCCATCCGCGCCGGCGGCCAACCTTCGCTTGGCGGCTTTATTGTTCGAGGCCTTATCTCCCTCTCCCTTGTCTACCCCTTGATCAGTGGCTGCCCTTTCCGAACCGGATTTTTCGTCGGTCGATTTCGGCTTCTCGGCGCCCTTGAGGCCTTCGACGAATTCGTCTCGGCTGAGGCGACCGTCGCCGTTCTTGTCGGCCGTGCGCATCAGCCGACGGAGCAGTGGTTGTTTGTCTTTCGGAACTTCATCCTCGGTCACCGCTTCATCGCCATTGGCGTCCAATTGGCCGAAGAGCTTAGCCGAGCCCGGCGCCTTCGCGTCGTCCGCGACGACCAGTTGCGGCGCCCAGGCGATCGCGGCGCCAACCAACAGTGGGCGTATCCAACGTGTCATCGATCGTTCTCCTGACAAGCAAGTCTGTCCCGCGCGGGGTGAAGTGATTCTCGCTCGGACGAAAGGCGCCAGCAATGCCAGCCGCCGAGGAGCTTCTCCAGCGATATTCTAGCGAGCCCGGCGACTTTTATGCGGCTCTAAGTATCAAACCATCCGGCCTGCCCGAGGTTTCGGGGCTATTTGGGGCAATTCGCCAGGTCGCCCCGGTTTACCCCGCTGGCCCGGCTGGAAAGTCGTGCTTTCACAGCGTTTTGAGCGATCTTGTCCAGGCTGGTCCAATTCCCTAGAATCCGCCCCACCAATTTTGCCCGACTCACAGAACCGAGACGCCGTGGCCGTCGTAATTTGCACGGCGAAATCGTCGCGGCCGCGGGTCCGTGTGGTCTCGCTGCAACGAGCGTGGCGTTAGGGCAACAGAACAAGGCACGCGGAGCCTGCGCCGCCAGCGCGGAATCGACGAACACGCCGGTTTCCGCACAGTCGTCAAACGTGCGCAGAGCCGCGATTTGGGCACAACAGCCATCAAGGAGGATTGGTTCATCAGACTGCCGCACGCTGGCCGATATAACGGGTGCAGAGTATTGGTGCCCGCGAGGTCAGGCCAACGTGACAGGGAATGCGGCGCCGGCAATCGTAGCTTTGGACAGATCGACGTTTGCGGAGAGTGTTAGCTCAAAGAGGTTCAGTCGGCCATTTCGCAAAAGATTTGCACGGTCCATTCGGACCCGGCCGCGGGAACAGATGAGCTAATTCGCAACCCGTCGCTTCCGTTCTTATCCGGCTGGCGAGTCGTTTTCCGAACGAACACGAGTGGTCCTGCGCTTGTCCGTGCTTGCCGAACGACGGCCCAGTTGGGTTGCTGGCGGCGGCGTCTGGGCGGCGCGACAAAACCTTGAGGGAGAAAATCATGCAGATCTACGGCACATCGCAAGTTCACGGCGCTCAACAAGTCAGCGCTCCTCACGCCGCCCGCGTCGATCAGGCGCGTCCTTCGTCCCCGTCGGCGGTTCCGGCCGATAGCGTCGATATCTCGCCCGCTGGCCGCCTGTTGGAAATGGCCGCGCAGTTGCCCGAAATTCGGACCGACCGCGTGCAACAGCTGCGGGCTGAAATCGCCGGCGGAGCCTACGAAAGCTCGGCGAAGCTCGACACCGCGATCGAACGC
>DASXPZ010000816.1:0-3102 GCA_036493275.1 Pirellulales bacterium | reverse complement strand
GCGTCGACGACGTAGAGCGCGCCGTGGCTGTCGATCGCCAGGCCGTGCGGCGCGTAGAACTGGCCCGGCTTCGTTCCTTCTTCGCCAAAGCCGACGCGAAACTCCCCTTTTTCCGAGTACTGCTGCACGCGGCCGCCGATCGAATTGGTCCAGAGCTGGCCTCGGGCGTCGAAGCAAAGCCCGGTTGGCCCTTGCATGTTCCCCTGGCCGAACGCGGTGAATTTATCGCCGAACTTGCCCGGCCCGGCTTCTTTATCGCCCCAGGCAAGTAGTGACTCGCCCGTCGGGCTGAATTTTTGCACGCGGCAGAGAATCGCTTCGGAGGTGAAGAGGTTCCCCTCTTTGTCGCATGTCAGAAACGTTGGCCCAGCGAAGAACGCCTTTGGGTGTGGGGCGCCGCCGAATTCGCCGCGCTCGAACCCCTTGCGTCCCCACTTCGTCAAGAACTTGCCTTGCGTGTCGAAGACCTGGATGCGGCGATTGCACTGGTCGGCCACGTAAATGCGCCCTTTGCAAATCGCGATCCCGCCCGGCATGTCGAACTCACTATCGCCGACGCCGAATTTTCCCCACTCGCGCAGCGGCTTGCCCGCGGGCGAAAAGACGGCGATCTTGTCTCGCTTTCGCTCTTCGTCGAAGCGCGACGGCGGAATGCCGGCGTGAGCGACATAGATATTCTCCTCCTGGTCGAGCGCGATGCCGCCCGGAAAATGCGAGACCGCGAAGGCGGCCAGGAACTTGCCGTCGCGGGTGAACTTTTGCACGCGCGCGTTGTAGAAATCGGTGACGAAGATTTCGTCCGCGCGATTGATGGCCACGCCGATCGGAAAATTAAATTCGCCGTTTTCCGATCCTTGCTTGCCCCACTCGCACACAAAGCGCAGCGGCTTGGGCGCCGGCTCATCGCAACGCGCGACGGCGGGCCAGCAGACGAAAGCCGGCACGATCCACAGCGCGGCGCTTAGCAGGAATGACCGTAGGCAGATGGCTTTCAACCATTTCAATCGACTATCGGGAGGATTTCGCATGGTTTGACCTGATGGCATATGCCGCCAGGTATTCGGAGGGAGAGAGGTTACACGTGTAGACAATTGTACTCGCCGCGGGCCGGCTTCCCACCCAGATTGATTGACCGGTTGAAGTGGCTCCCTGATACTAGGATGAACGATCAGAGCCGCCGACCGGGGGCTGCTAAATCCATCAAGGCGAGGACCGCCGACGGCGACATTCTTGGCGGACCCTTCGGCCGCTGTTACGCATTAGAGGCAGGCATGCGACGATCCAATTCTCGCCGGAACAAACCAACCCACGCCCTCTTAGGCGGCAAAGCGCGGCGGAGCAATCGCCGCAGCGTCGGTCGAATCTTCGGCCTCGGCATCTCCGGCCTCTATTCGCGCTCCCTGCGGATCGAACCACTCGAAGATCGCAACCTGCTTTCAGCCGTCAGTTGGGACGGCGGCGGCGATGGGAAAAACTGGACCGACAAGCTGAACTGGAGCGGCGACGTTCTGCCAGGAGCGAACGACGACGTAACGATCAATGCGCCTGGCGGGGTGACAGTGAGCGCTACGCTTAGCGCCACCACGACGATCCACAGCCTGACCGTAGGCGCAGACGACGGATTAACGCTTTTAAGCAACAGCTCGCTGACCGTTGCGGCGGCTTCGACTATCAGCGGCGCATTGAATGTATCCTCCAGCACGCTCGCGATAAATGGCGCCACATCCGTCGGGAATTTGAACTTCACTGGCGGAACAATTTCCGGAGCGGGCGATCTGACAGTAACCGGGAATCTCTACTGGCAAAGCGGATCGATGACTGGAAGTGGGCGCACCATCGTCGCGCCAGTCGCTTCACTGAGTATGGCCATCGGTTCGCCCAGCTTAAGCAGGATCCTGGAAAATGATGGCGCTGCATTCTGGAATGCCTCGAACCTCTCGCTCAATAACGGAACATTTCAGAATAACGGTACTTTTTATACCGCTTCCGGGACGGGCTTTTCATTTGTGTCGATTAGCGGAAGCGGAACGAGCGCTTTCAACAATGCTGGAACATTCATCCAGCAGGGAGTGCAGACACAGGTTGTAGCTACTAGCGGCGGCGCCATGCTATTCAATAATTCCGGTTCCGTTGTGGTGCAGACCGCCACGCTCGATCTCGGAGGAGGGGGCGTTAACACCGGCAGCATTTCGATCGCCAACGGAGCCGAATTGCGCGTGGTCAGCGGGGCGCTCTATAGTTTTGCTGCCGGCGCGTCCGTCACTGGCTCGGGGGCTGTGGAAGTTGCTGGCGGCACATTGAGCGTCGACGCGTCGACGAGCGCGACCAACCTGGTCCTTTCGAGCGGAACGCTGACTGGCGCCCGTGATCTCACCGTTACAGGCGGGCTGACGTGGGTCAACGGGTCAATGACTGGGGCGGGAAAAACGATCGTAGCCCCGGGGGCGAGCTTGATCTTAGATCTCGCTTCGAGTCCCGCCAATCCACTCCTTGCCAGAACACTTGAGAATGATGGAAGCGCCGTTTGGGTCACGGGCTTTCTGCACATGAACAACGGCGTATTCCAGAATAACGGCTCTTTCACCCTCACGTCGACAGCTCAATTATTGGCAACCCCGGATGGCGGGGTTAACGCTTTTTATAACACGGGGACTTTTACCAATGCGAATAGCGGGTTGTTAATCATTGGCGGCGCAGCGACTACGACAGTTGCCTTCAATAACACGGGCACGATCAACGGCCAACTTGGAACGATCAAACTCGAGGGAGGAGGAAACTTCGGCGCCGGGTCGACGATTGCCGGGACAGTCCAACTGGCTCGTAGCCCGACAGCAACTCCGACCTATACCTTCGGCGCGACGACCGAAGTAATGGGCAATCTCACAGTCGGGGTACCCGTCAATTTCGACTCGCCAGTCTCTTTCGTCGGGCCGGGCAAGATCCAAATGGCGAACGTCAGCGGCAGCGCGGACATTACCTTTCACACGAATCTGACCTGGACAACGGGAGTAATGTCTGGAACGGGAAAAACCGTGATCGCCTCAGACGGCACGATGAATTTCTCCGGCGGGGCAGCCCTAGGGCTTAACCGCGTGCTGGAGA
>DASXPZ010000815.1:0-3907 GCA_036493275.1 Pirellulales bacterium | reverse complement strand
ATCGCGCGCCGCGGATGGTCAAGGAACTAGTTCCCGACATCCGCAAGCACATGCACGTGATCGCCAAGGAAGAAGTGGAAGTCGATGCGCTCAAAAAGCAAATCGCCGTCACCGAGACACGGCTCGGCAAGGACCGCGCTGAGCTGGTCCGATTAAAGGCAGATCTCGGCTCGGGCAATGGCGTTTTTCATTACGCCGGCCGGCAATACACCGCCGCGCAGGTGAAGACCGATCTGGCCAATCGCTTTGAGCGCTTCAAGACGGCCGACGCCACACTTGCCAGCCTGAAAGATATTCAGCAAGCGCGCGAGCAAAGCCTGGCCGCCGCGCGAGAGAAGCTCGAAGGGATGCTCGCCGCCAAGCGAAAGCTCGAAGTCGACGTCGAACACCTCGAAGCCCGTCTGAAAATGGTCGAAGCGACCCAGACGACCAGCGACTACGCCTTCGACGACAGCCGATTGAGCCGCGTCAAGGAGTTGATCGGCGACCTGCGCACGCGGCTCGACGTGGCCGAGCGCCTGACCAGCGCCGAAGGAATGTTCCACGGCGAAATCCCGCTCTCGGACACCGCGAGCGAGAACATCGTCGACGAAGTGACCGAATATCTCGACGGCCACAAAGCGGATAGCCAGGTCGCCGAGTCGGTATCTCCCTCGGCTGGTTAATTACCACGGCAGGCCACGCGATGCGCGCGGAACGCACGGGGCAGGGCGTTCCGAAGCGCGTCTCGTGAAAGTTTTAACTTAGAGTCTCTAACTCAACCTAATTGTGGGTAGAAAACGCCTGGTTTTCTGCAGTTTTGGAGGGGTTAAGTTAGGCGCTCTTAACAAGAAGCACTGCTGGACGAGCCAGCAGTGGCACACGCTACGCGACTAAGCCAGCATCACGCCATCCCACGCGACATTGAGAGTCCTACCCATGTTCCAACCCTGGCGACTGAAAGTGCGCGAAGCCGAAGAGGCGTTTCGCGGCGGTCGGCTGGAGGACGCCAGTCGCGTCCTTTCGGAGCGTGGGTTGCTCGAGTTTCTGCCGGCGCGACGATTAATGGCCCAGATTGCGCAGAAAATGGCCGAGCGGGCCGAACTGCGGCTGGCCAGCGGAGCCACGATGGCCGGTTGGAGAGATCTGGTCGCCGCCGAACGGATGGGCGCGCAGCCTCAGGAGGTCATCGCGGTGAAACAACATTTCATCGATCACGCCTTGGCCGAAGCGACCGAATATGTGCAAGCCGGCGATCCGGCCGCGGCTGTCGCGCGGCTCGACGCGCTCGAAAGACAGGGCGCCACCGGCCGTGAATTGCGACGGATGAAAGAAGCCGCGCGCAACGTGCTGGCCGCGCAGCGATTATGCCATCGCGGCAAGTTCGCGCAGGCTGACGAGCAATTGCAGGCCGCCAGCGCGCTGCGGCCCGACTGGACGACGCTCGCGCAAATTCGCCAGGCCTGCCGCGAACGCGCCGCCGCCGCGCGAGACCTGGTGGAGCGCTTGCACGCGGCTCTTTCGGCCGGTGATTGGACGATTGTCCTGGCGCAGGCGGAAGCGATACTGGAGCTTTGTCCAGATCATGAACCGGCGCTCGACGCCCGCCGCCGCGCGTGGGAAGCCGTTGGCGCCCGCCTGGCGGCGAGCGTCGGGACGCCGGTTTTGTGCGGCAGCCACCATGGCGCGGCGAACGTCGCCGGCCCGCGATTGATTCCTATGAACGCCTCTTCGCCATCCGCTGAAAACGCGCCGCTCTCGTCCCGTCCTCGCTTCGTGCTGTGGATCGACGGCGTCGGTGGCTACCTGGTTTGTCAGGGAGACACAGTGACCCTCGGGCAGCCGGTGCAAGGGAGCTATGTCGATATTCCAATTTTGGGCGACGTCTCGCGCCAGCACGCCACGATTCGCCGCGATGGCGAGAGCTACTTGATCGATCCCCTTCGTCCAACGCGCGTCAACGGTAAAACCATCGCTGAGCCAACGTCGCTCGTCGACGGCAGCGAGATCGAGCTCGGGCAAGGAGTCAAACTGAAGTTCTTCGCGCCGAATCCGTTGAGTCGCACTGCGAAACTCACGTTCACCAGCCGCCATCGAACTTCGCCGACGACCGATGGCGTGCTGTTGATGGCAGAGTCTTGCGTGTTGGGCCCGGGCGCCGGCGCGCATGTCGTTTGTCCCGAGCTGGCCCATGACGTGGTGTTGTTCCCGGCGGGAGAAGGCTTGCAATGCCGCGCCGCCGGAGCGTTCACTGTCGACGGCGAGCCGGTCGAAGGTAAGGCAAAAATCACGCGATCGTCGCAAATCGTTGGGGCGGATTTTTCGTTAAGCCTGGAGTCGATTTAAGTTCCGTTCCGCCAAGGTAGAAAACTCCCCGCTTTCGGGGCGAATTCTGGACAAATGAGCAAACCAGCCGCTACCCTAGATGTAGTGAGTGAGGACCCGATGGACCTCCATGCCAGGCATCCAGAGGCGCCAGGGGCGCGAGCCGCGTCGATGAAATTCACATACCCCAGCGGGTCACGTCCACTCGATGGGTACACGATCAAGCGCGGCGTCGGTCAGGGTGGATTCGGCGAGGTCTACTACGCCACCAGCGACGGCGGCAAAGAAGTCGCGCTCAAGCTGATCCGCCGCAATCTCGACGTCGAGCTTCGCGGCGTCAGTCAATGCCTGAATCTCAAGCACCCCAACCTGGTCGCCCTGTTCGACACCCGCGTCGATGGCCAGGGAGATAGCTGGGTAATCATGGAGTACGTTCCGGGCGAAAGCCTGGAAGAAGAGATCGCGCGCCATCCGAGCGGGCTGCCACTTGCTGAAGCGCTGGCCTGGTTCCACGGCATCGCCGCCGGCGTCGGCTATCTGCACGATCGCGGCATTGTTCATCGCGACCTGAAGCCCGGCAACATTTTCAATGACGAGGGAGTCGTCAAGATCGGCGACTACGGTCTCTCGAAGTTCATCTCAGCCAGCCGTCGCAGCGGCCAGACCGAGAGCGTCGGCACGGTCCATTACATGGCGCCCGAAATCGCCAACGGTCGCTACGGCAAAGAGATCGACATCTACGCCCTGGGGATCATTCTCTACGAGTTGCTCACAGGGCAAGTTCCGTTCGAAGGCGAGAGCGTGGGTGAAGTGCTGATGAAGCACCTCACGGCGACGCCGAATGTCGACCTGGCGCCCGAAGCCTATCGCGCGGTTCTGCTCCAACTTTTGGAAAAAGACCCGCAGCGGCGGATCCACAACGTGGCGGAACTACTGGCGGCGCTCCCTGCCTCCAATGCGGCGCCGGTCGCGCGCCCCAGCCTGCCGGTCCGCGCGCGAGTCGAAACGCCGCTGGCCGATACAACCCTGATGGCGCCTCGCCCGCCGGGACCTCCTCCGCCGCCACGGCCGAAGCCTCACGGGCCTGGCGCCGAACCGTCGTTGCCGCGCGAAGCGGGGAGCGCGGTTCGCAAGTTTCGTCACTTTTGGAACCCGATGCCGACCTCGACCAAGGTGTTGTGTGTCGTCGCCCTCGCGATGTTGTTTGGTTTCCTCAGGGTGTCGCGTGAGAGGGGCGAGCCTTCGACCATGGGCTATCTGTTGGTGTTCGGCTTGGTCGGAGCCGCGATGTTTCAAGTCTTTAAACACGTCCGTTCCGTCAACGCCGTCGGCGCGCCTACGGGTCTTCCGCTGCGGGGCGTTCCGGTTGCAGCCCCTGCGCGACCGGGGCCGAGCCCAACACCCACGAGACCGGCAGCGCCGAATCCGGCGACCTATTATCGTCGTCAGCGGCGGGTGCGAAGGCGCAGTTCCTCGCTCGGTTTTGCCGTCACGAAGTCTCCGCGCGACCAGGTGACCGAACTGATCGGCTCGCTCTTGTTGGCGGCGGCCGCGTCGATCGCCGCGACCGTCATCCTGTTGATCGTGCAGCGCAGCAGCTTGC
>DASXPZ010000814.1:0-8360 GCA_036493275.1 Pirellulales bacterium | reverse complement strand
CTCGGAATGTCCCCTTGGTTGCGTGTCGAGAGCGCGACGAAGGTCATCAAGTCGATATCTTCGTGCATCAGCCGCACCGATCCGTCCCCCATCATCACGTTGCAGCCGCCGGGATGTTCGGCGTACATCTGATCGGTGTGGCCAAACGGATTATTGGGGGCGTGAATGATGACCTGCGGATGATCATGCGTGTCAGAACCGCTATGCGCGCCGACCAAACAGCCGGCGGAATTGCACTCGCTGGGCCACGGATGGAGGTCCAGCCGCGGACAGGTCGCCGCGCCTGGCGGCACGCCAACCCAGGTCTTTTGGCTGAGCGCCGAGGAATGCTCGCCAAGAAAAATCGTGTTCGATAAACCATCGGTGACGTCCGCGACACGAGTCCGCGAATTGCGATAGAAAGGGCCGTCGATCGTGGCGAGTTGGTTACCGTTTTCGACAATCGGCTCAGGCGTGTCGAAGTCGTACGAATAGGCCGTCGTCCGGCCCCAGGGCTGATGGACGCCGGCGTTGGTCACGTAGTGTGAATGGGCGAAAAATATCCGCGGCGACATGGCGACGCCATGAACGAAATCGCCTGAGTCTTTTTCGATTTCAAAACCCTCGCTGCCGCCTGTGGCCGATGGGCAGAGGAAGACCGGCAGCGGCGTGGCGGCGGCCGGAGCGTTCGCCGGGGCCCAACATGGAAGGTTGTAATTGAACGCGGCCGCCAGCGACTGGAGTTCTAACTGCGGCAGGATCAGCGCGCCCCAGGCGTAGCCGGGCGGCCCATTGCGGTTGTCGTCGCAATAGCTTACGCCGAACAGCGAGCCGTCTGGCCTGGAACTGCCGACATACGCCGACGGAAACGTCCCCAGCGTCCCCTCATAGTTGAGCAAGGCGAGGCCGAGTTGCTTGAGATTGTTCGAGCATTGCGTTCGTCGAGCCGCCTCGCGGGCCATCTGCACGGCGGGCAACAAGAGCCCGACCAGGATGCCAATGATGGCGATCACGACCAGGAGCTCAATTAGCGTAAAACCTCTCCTCGACATTGCTTCCGCTCCTGCGCATCCGCCAAGAAGTCACTTCGCACGGTGGCATTCTAGCAGAACAGTTTGATTAGTCAAATATTGAATTTTTGTCATACGCAATACGAACATTGCCATCTACAAAATCAAAGATTTGAAGGCTGTATTCGCAGTTGGCCAAACGGCAGCGCACTGAACGACTCGTCAGGCGCAAGATAATCGGAGGGCGAAGGCTATTACCGGCGCCGATGAGGCGCCCAGTTCGCGTCGGGTCACTGACTCGATTCAACAGCATGACGCCACCCCTAACCTTCAACCAAGCGGCCGGAGTGCTCAACCTGCCCCGCCGCACGGTCAATGATCTTTGCAACAGCGGCCGAATTCGGCGTCAACGCCACGGCAACAGGCGCGGAACGATTCGCATAAACTCTGCGGACTTGGAAGCCTACCGCCAGAGTTCCTAAGTTGAGCCGTAGGCGCTCAAGCACTTTTAGATTCAGTGGTCTCGATTGCTGGTCGCGCGAGTCAGCGACAGATTATGATTTGGACATGCGGTACGAATTTACAATTGAAAGCCGGGGCTGGATTACGTATGTCGCCCTGGCTGGCACGACGGCAATTGTTGTTTGGTTGGCGTTCCATTCGCTCGCCTTTCTGCTTTGTCCCGGCTTTTTAGTAGCCTGGGTTGCCGCTTGCGTTTTGATGAACCGGAAATGGCACGGGCGAGTTGAAAACGGTCTGATCGTCTTGGAATCGTTCTTTTGGGGTCGCCCGCGCACGATCCGCATATCTGAGATTGCGGCGATGGAAGTCCACTATGACGAGGGAGCGCCTTTCCTGATTTTCAGATACAGAAATGGGAAGCGGAGACGCCAGCCTTCGGGCATCTACAAGTATGGCGAACTCGAACAATTCATGACGGCCGTCTTGGAAGAAGACCCATCCATAGACTACAAGTACGGCCCTTGATTTCCGCCTTGACCTAGGGACAGGACTCAGGCCCATGCCTTGCGAACCGCTTCTCTTAGGAACTGCGGATTTACGAACTCGTGCGTCGCGCACAAGCGCCGAAATGATCGACGCGCCTGAAACGAAAACATTACCCGCCTGCGAGCGCCGACGTAATAATTCGCGCCGGTTGGTCCAGCCCGACGCCGTTGGCCTTGAAATAATTGATGTAGTGGAACAGGCAAGGGGCGACGATCAGCAGGCTGTCGAAACGGTCGAGCAGGCCGCCGTGGCCGGGAATCACGGCCGCCATGTCTTTGACGCCGATGTCGCGCTTGATCGAAGAGAGGACCAGGTCGCCGCATTGCCCTAGCACGCTGATCAAAATCCCCATCGTAATCAGATGAGGCCAACGCTCAAGCGCCGTGCCGCGAAACACGAACCCCCCCAGCACCGCGGCCAAGGTCGTGGTGAGGAGGACCGCCCCCACGGCGCCGGCGACTGTCTTGTTTGGGCTGGTGTTGGGCGCCAGCTTGCGGCGGCCGAACTTCTTGCCTGACAGGTAGGCGAAGACGTCGTTCAACTCCGTGCAGACCAGCAGCCAGAGCAAGATCGGGCGGAAGAGCTCGTCGTTCGAGATAAAGGCCAGGTGGCCAAGGCTGATCCCGAACAGGGCAAACCCCACCACGGCCAACGCCACGCGATGCAAATAACCCTGCGGATGGTCAGGGAGCAGCCCCGCGACGGCAATCAGCGCAATGCCCAAGGCCCAGGAAGTCGTAAAGAGTCCCATCCAGTTGTCGAGCACGGCAAAGTAAACGATCGCGATCGCCACGTAGACCGAGATCATGGCGGTTTTCGAGGAGCTCAACTCCGTCGCCCGCGCGAATTCGCGAAAGCAAAAGACGCTCAACAGCAGAAAAAATCCGCACACCCAGGCGGCGCCGAGCAGAATGGGCGCGAGCATCAGGACGACCAGCACATACCACGAGCGCGTGCGGGAGATTAGCTCGCGATACGTCGCGTCGTTGATTTTCTGTTTGGTCTTCAGCACACGTATGAGCACGGTCGCGACGATGAGCGCGATCGCCACCGCCGCGACAATGCCCACGGTGACCGGATGCTCGAAGGCGCGCGACGGATCGAAGAGTCGTTCTCTGGCGGTCATTGGGCTTTGTTTCGCAAATAGTTCGCCGCTCGGCCCAGACGCCGGACGCTCGTCACGATGACACCGAGAATGACGATCACCAGCACCACGCGGGCTTCGCCCCAAGGCAGCCGCCACGCTGTGGGTAGGAGCGCGAGGTAGACTCCGAGGATCGTCGCCAGGGCCATGCGCTGTGGTTTTGCCATCGGCCCGCAGAAATCGTTCGGCGCCCCGAGCGATTTGGCCATCGCCCGCACGTAGGCCACAAAGACTGAGAGCAGCGCCGCCAGGTACCCGAGCGCCGGTTCTCCGCCGCTGGCGTAGCCGAGCCCGATAAAGACGGCCGCGTCGGAGATTCGATCCGGCACTTCGTTATAGAGCTCGCCAGTTCGCGAAGCGGTTTTGCGGGCGACGGCGACCATCCCGTCGAAGAGGTTGCAGAGCAGACGCACCTGGCAGAGGCCAGCGCCGATGAGCCACAGCGCGCGCTGAGGAATACCTTCGGTGTGGCCGGTGGCAAAGAAGGCGCCACCCGCGACGATCGCGGCGAACATGCCGAAGAGCGAGATTGAATTCGGCGAAGCGCCGACGCGGACCAGCCATTGCGTGAAGGCGCGCGCCCAGGCGGTGTCGCGACTGGCGATCGGCCGTCGTTCGAGCGGTTCGTAGTTCGTTTCGGTCAAGTCAGGCCTTCCATCCCAGAAAGAACATGCCTGCCACGATCAGCGCCATGCCGAGCAGATTGACCGCGGAAATGGGGGTTCCTTCGACGCGCCAGGCGATCAGGGCGGCCCAAATAAACGTGGAGGCGTAGATCGGATAGAGGACCGTCAGCGATCCGCCCTGTTTGAATGCGGCGACGAAGAGAACCATCACCGCTACGTAGCAGAGGACACCCCCAACAAGAGAAGTGTTGGCAAGATAACTCCACCAGCCGCGATCGGCCGCCGCCGCGCCACTCTTGTAGAGGAACTGCCCGACGGCGCCGAGCAGCGCCGCGATCGCAAAACAGGCGACGCTAGTGAGCGGCGTGTTGCCCATGGATGATTGCCCCTAACGGTTTCGCGTGGCCTGCGTTCGCCGGCGGGTTCCGTACCGCCTCGCGGCTGTAACCCTTGCGCTAATGGATGTTGCTCACGAAGCAATGTTCTCCGGCAGCAGTCCCGCCTGATTAAGCCGCGGCGCCCCCCGCCTATTTCAATTCCATGACTTCGATCTTGCGGATGCAGACCTTGCTGCCCGGATCGTGCTGCTGGAAGGCGAAGTGCCCTTCCTTGAAGGTCTTGGCGAAGTCGAAGTATTCGTACAGCTCGTCGCCGTTGACCGTGATCTTGATCTTGGTGACCGGGCGGCCGCGCCAGACGTCGTCTTTGACCTGGATCTCATAGGTGAACCACTGGTCGGGCTCGACCAATCGCTTATAGACGTGGCACATCCCATACAGCGAGCCGGTGCGGATAGGATCATTGTGGGTGCTGTCGATCTGGGCTTCGTAACCGTCGGAGAAGCCAGGCTTGCGCGTGGTGCGGAAGTAGAGGCCCGAATTCCCCTTGTCGTTGATCTTCACTTCGCAGCGGTAGCGAAAATTCTTGTAGGGCCCCTTGGTGCAAACCAGCATCGAGGCCGGTCCCGAGCCACACAGGGCGCCATCCATGACCTCCCACTTGCTGTTCTCTCCGCCGATCTTTTCCCAGCCGTCCATCGTCTTGCCGTCGAAGAGGGAGACCCAATCCTCGGCCTGGGCGGCGGAAGCGGCCAGCAAAACAGTCAGGGCGGCGACGGCAAACAACGAGCGGCGAAAGGGGCGTGACATCAATCGTTCCTCAACAGGTTAAATCGTGAGAGTTTAGGCATTTTTAGGGGCGCACTAGCTGCCACCTTACATGCGAGACTTGCCGCGTCAAGCGGTGGGAGCCGGCAGCCGTCGCAACCGCGAAGTCCTCTGGCCGCCATCTTCGACCCTGGAAAATGCGACAAAGACCGGCCTCAAAGAGGCCAGCCACAGAATTCTGAACTAGACATCGTATCTTGGCGGAGCGAATCCTTCCTATTGATCGAGGCGGGCAGCGCACGCCTAGAAACCGCGCATCTCCCGATCGACGAGCTCGTTGTAAGACAGGGTGAGCAGTCGATTGAACTCGTTCCGGCGCGACCACTTGCGCGTTCAGTCTGATGATGGAAGAGGTTGAGTTTCGAGCGGCGGCCCGCCATTTGCATCACCGCTCTCGGTTGGGATTCCCTGCCGCGGAGTCCGCCGCGCTCCCTCGTGGCCCGCTTCTGGCGAGTTGCCCATGAATAACGCCGTCCGTCGTATGTTCGTCGGCGCGAGCATTTTTGCGGCGACGTGCATTATCGCCGTGATCGGCTACATGATCGCCGGCTGGCAATTGCTCGACGCCATCTACATGGTGGTCATCACCGTGTTCGGAGTCGGCTACGGCGAAGCCAAGCCGCTTAGTCATCCAGGGCTCAAACTATTCACTATGGGCGTGATCATCGCCGGATGTTCTTCGGCAATCTACGTGGTCGGAGGTTTCGTGACGATGTTGGCCGAAGGGGAGATTAACCGCGTATTGGGGAACCGTCGTATGTCTAAGGGAATCGTCGAACTGAAAGACCACGCCATCCTCTGCGGCTTTGGACGCATCGGACAGGTGTTGGCGGAAGAACTGGCCGCGGCCAAACATCCTTTCGTCGTGATTGATTCCGAAACCGCCCGAGTCGAAAAGGCGCAAGAGGCGGGCTACTTGGCCCTTCTTGGTAGCGCCAGTGAGGAATCGACCTTGGAGACGGCCGGGATCGCCCGCGCGCGGGTGCTGGCGACGGTGCTGCCATCGGACACGGCCAACGTCTTTGTGGCGCTGACGGCCCGCGAGTTGAACTCGACGATTCAGATCATCGCCCGCGCCGAGACGGCTTCGACCGAGAAGAAGCTGATGCGGTCGGGGGCCAATCGGGTGGTGATGCCGGCGGTGATCGGCGCCACTAGGATCGCGCACATTATCGCCCGCCCCACGGCCGAGGATTTGCTGTTGGAAGTCTCCGGGGTGAAAGCCCTCAAAGACGAACTAGCGGAAATCGGGCTCGATCTGACCGAAGTCGCGGTCGTTCCCGGATCGGCGTTGATCGGGCAGAGCGTGGGGGACATGGAAGGAGGAGCGGGCGGGTTCGTCATCGTAGCGGTCAAACGCGCCGACGGGTCACTGGCGAGAGCCACCGACCCGACAATCAAAATCGGCGTCGGCGATTCGATCGTCCTGTTGGGTCATCACGAAGCCGTGCCGCAACTCACCCGCCGAGCCCGAACGGCGTCGGGGATGACGTATCGCGGAGCGAGCGTGTAATCAGATCCACTGTCTTCGCAACAGCCAGGTCTTTACCAATTGCGTCAGGACGACGTAACACAACATCAAGAGCGCCAGCAATGGCCAATAGCCGAGCGGCAGCGGAGTGAAATCGAGGTAGGGCCCCAGCGGCGAGAACGGCAGTCCCACGCCGACCAGCATGATGATCCCGGAGGTGACCATCAACGGCCATGACGGCCGGCTCTGCAAAAATGGAATCTTGTTCGTGCGGATCACGTGAATGATCAAGGTTTGCGTCAGCAGGCTCTCGACGAACCAACCGGTCTGAAACAGGCTCTCGCTGTGGGCCGCTGCCTCGGGCGTCGAGACGTTCCAGCAGTCGAACAGATAGAGCATGATGAAGAAAGTGCAGTAATCAAAGATCGACGAACACGGTCCGATGAAGAGAATGAACCGCGTGAGCTGCCGGATGTCCCAAGGGCGGGGCTTTTTGACTTGCTCGGGATCGACGTCATCGGTGGGGATGGCCGTCTGGCTGACGTCGTAGAGCAGATTGTTCGCTAGGATCTGGATCGGCGCCATCGGCAGATACGGAACAAAGACGCTGGCCCCCAGCACGCTGAACATATTGCCAAAGTTGCTGCTGGCGCCCATGCGGACGTACTTGAGGATGTTGGCAAAGACTTTGCGGCCCTCGATCACGCCTTCTTCGAGCGTCATCAAGGACTTTTCGAGCAGGATCATGTCGGCCGATTCTTTGGCGATGTCGACCGCGGTGTCGACGCTGATCCCGACGTCGGCCGTGCGCAGCGCCGGCGCGTCGTTGATGCCGTCGCCCATAAATCCGACGGTGTGCTTGCGAGATTGCAGCGCGGTGATGATCCGCTGCTTCGACGCGGGCGAAACGCGGGCAAAAAGCGTGGTCCGCTCCGCCGCGTCGGCCAATGCCTCATCGCTCAGCTTTTCCAGATCGGCGCCGAGCAGCACGAACTCGGTCGACAGGCCCACCTCGTGGCAAATCTTGCGGGCCACCAGGTCGTTGTCTCCCGTGATCACTTTCACGCAGACGCCATGTCCTTCCAGGGCCTTGATCGCGGCCTTTGCCGTGTCTTTGGGTGGATCGAGAAAGGCGACATAGCCGTTGAGCGTCAGGTCGTGCTCGTCGGCCTTCGAATACGCAGTGGCGGCGCCCGCCACGTCGCTGCGCGGCGGAGCGTCTTTGCTGGCGATCGCCAGGACGCGAAAGCCATCCGCGCTGAGCTGTTGATATTCGTCTTTCAATTCAGTGATCAGCAGATGGTCCATTGAGAAGAGCTCGCCGTCGAGCTCGAACTCTTTGCAGCGCGGAAAAATCTCCTCCGGCGCCCCTTTGCTGATGATGCGGTCCTTGCCATCGGGCGTGCGGACCACGACCGACATGATGCGTCGCTGAAAGTCGAAGGGGATCTCGTCCACTTTCACATAGCCTGGCACGCAGGCGCTGGTGTGCGTTTCGGTATGTCGGAGAATCGCCCGATCCAGCACGTTCTTCAAACCGGTCTGAAAGTGGCTATTCAAATAGGCCAGGGTGAGGACTCCGTCGTCTTCTTCGAGCACCACGTCGCAATATTTTTCGAGGATCACGTGATCCATCGTCAGCGTGCCGGTCTTGTCGGTGCAGAGGACGTCCATGGCGCCGAGGTTTTGAATGGCGTTGATCCGCTTGACGATCACTTTCTTGCGGCTCATCGCCAGGGCGCCCTTCGAGAGGCAAACCGTCACGATCATCGGCAGCATCTCGGGCGTTAGGCCAACCGCTACCGCGACGGCGAAGAAAAACGCGTCGGTCCAGTTTCCCTTGGTCAGGCCGTTGATGACAAAGACCAGCGGGACCATCACCACGATAAAGCGGACCATCAGCCAGGTGAAACGCGCGATCCCCTTATCGAACGAAGTCTTCGTGGTCTGCACTGA
>DASXPZ010000813.1:0-3581 GCA_036493275.1 Pirellulales bacterium | reverse complement strand
CACGGGGCGACTCCCATGATTCCTTCCCTCCCTTGCCGCGCCCGCGTCGCGGTCAGTGGAGCGCTGCGTGTCCCCGTCACGGTGGGCCTGTTGCGACCTTGGATCCTGCTGCCGGCCGACTGGTCTTGTTGGGATGAAGGCTTGCTCGCGGCGGCGCTTGCGCACGAAGAGGCGCATCTCAGCCGCCGTGATCACCTCACATTGTGGGCCGCGGAGATCAACCGCGCTCTCTATTGGTTTCATCCTCTGGCCTGGTTTCTGCGCCGCCGCCTGGCGGCGCTAGCCGAGCAATGTTGCGACGACGCCGTGATCGCCGCGTCGGGCGACCGCCCCGCGTATGCTCGGCGCCTGCTGGAAATGGCCGGCCGGCTGAACGCCGGTAGCCGGCGCGTGGCGGCCCTCGGAATCTCAATGGCTGACACGCCGCGCGTCGCTTCGCGGGTCCGCGCGATACTCGATGAAGATCGCCAACTAGCTCGGCGCCTCGGGCTACGGCGTTCGGCGGCGATGGTTGTGGTCGTCGCGCCGCTGGTGCTATTCTCCGCCGCCTTGCGCGCCGACGACAATCAACTCACGGCAGACTTCGCGACCGAGGCGCCTACCGTGGTGAAAGTGAGCGCCACGCCCGAGGCGTCCCCTGCCGCCTCTCCACCGGACGTCGCGCCAGGGGGCGCCGCGCCAGTTGAGACCTCGCAGCAACCGCTGGCGGGAATGGCCGCGCTCATCGCCAAGGTTCGCGAGCAGGAAGAACGATTCGGCGACTATTCGGCCACGATTCGCTTATCGCGAGAGTTCGCGCCGCCGGCCGAAGAAAAAGTCACGTTCGGCATGTCGTTCGGCCCTTCCCCGGTCCGCGGCTGGCTTGAGACGAATCGGCAGGTTGTGCAAGGCGAGCGTTTCAAGGTTCTCGGCGATGAAACCACGCTGCTGGCGTCGAGTGAGAAATTGGAATCAAAACGCGAATGCGTCTGCGACGGCGCGAAGACGGTTACGATCGAAGCCGGAACGGCCATGATCCAAGCCGGCCGAATGGAACCGCCGCAGATGCTCTTGCCGCATGACTGGGGCATGTTCCACCTGGAAGTCAATTTCCCTCTCTCGGTCTACCTGGGCGGAACCGAGGCAATGAAGTCCTGCCCCAAGGTGCGGCGTCATCCGGCGGAACATGGGGCGGTCTTCGAGTTCAACAAGATCGAAACCAAACTGCTTGACGACGAACAGGTCGACGGGCTCGATTGCGCCAAGGTCCGCGTTCAGCGCTGGCACTACACGAAAGATCCGCCGACGATTCAATACCTGTGGCTCGCCAAGGACCGCAACTATCACGTGGCCAAGACTCGAACGGCCTACATTCAGAAGTTCATCGAAGTCAACCGGACAGAATCTCGCGTCACCCGCTGGCGGCAGCTTGGCGACAATCTTTGGGCGCCGGCGGCGGTCGAAGTTTTCGAGCACTCGTCCACAGCCAGGCAGCCGGAAGGCGAGCCGAAACCGGAGCGGCGCTTGGAAGTCGATGAGATGGCGTTCGGTCCGCGGTTGACCGCCGAGACCTTTGAGCTCCCTAAAATACCTGCGGACGCGCCGGTGTTTGCGATTTCGGCCGATGGCGAACTTATCGATAGCCCTCACCATCCTCGTCCCGCGCCGGCAGACCCTGCCGTCACGCTGGAAACGATCCTTACCCGCCTGGCCGCTGAAGAATCTCGGTACGATCGGCTCGATATTCATTCCCACGAGCGCTTCTCCATGGTCAATCAACACGGATGGTCGATGGGCGGGCTTCACGTGGAGAGTGAGTCGCAGAATCGGAGCGTTTTTCTCGGCGAGCGGTGCTACTACGAGGAAAACGAAATGTCGCATCTGGCCGACGGCAGAAAGTTCTCCAGTCTGATCCGGCAAGCGCACGATGGCGCGCGAACGCGCGAGATTCGGACGCTCGCCGCGTTTGGCGAGGAACAAAAACCACAACGTTCCGCCGCGCTGAAGCTCGGCCATCCCGACGAATGGCAAACCGTTCGCCCTTACGCGTTGGTCATGCGCCGGCATCGAAATCCGAACTCCCTGGCCGCGTATTTCCGATCAGGCCACATCAAAGGTCCTGACACGTCCGCTATGAAGGTCGAGTACATGGGGGACGAGTTGATAGGCGATCTGCATTGCCACAAGCTGCGCTACGAAATCGTGTCGTCGGCCGGAAAAGTCCCCAATAGTTATTGGCTCGTCTGGTTGGCGCGTGATCGCAACCTGCTCGCCGTCGAGCGCCGCGCATATCGAACCGATATGCACGCCACGCTGCCGATCCGCCTGAGCTACTTGGAAGATTTGCGCGAAATCCAACCGGGCGACTGGTTTCCTTACCGCTGCGTCGAGTTGGCCTTTCAAGACTTCAGTCGCGTTGGCGTGGTGGCCAACCGCCTGGTCCTCGAAGGGCGCCACGAGATCACGGTCGACCGCGTGACGGTGGATCCCAAGCCGGAGGATTCGCTCTTCAACACGGTCAACGCGCCGGCGGGAGTCAGGGTCGGCGTGCTGGATGAAGCGGGCAAATTCCTCGGCGAGTTCAAGCAATCTCAAGACGGTAATGTCGACCTGGCGGAGGACGAGTTGCGGGCTATGCGGCAAAAGGCGCAAGTGAGCCGCGACGAGGCCGAGCGCCGGCAAAAAAAGCTCGACGCGCTGATCGGTCAGCCGGCGCCGGAACTTCCGCGCGACGTCTGGCTCAATTCCACGCCGCTCTCGTGGCAGGATCTGGCGGGCAAGGTGGTCATCATTGACTTCTGGGCGATCTGGTGCGGACCGTGCGAGCCTGACCTCGGGCGACTTTCCCAAATTCACAAGTTATGGCAAGAGAACGGACTTAAGGATCGAGTCCTGATCGGCGTTCACACCGCCGGCAGCGACCGAGACGCCGTCGCCAAAGCGGCCAAGGAGAAGGAGCTGGGCTATCCGATCTTGATCGACTCTCCGGCGAAGGGGAGGGAAGCTTCTTTCGGCGAGCTCTATGAGAAACTCGCCGTGCGACAGATTCCGTTCACGATGGTAATCGACGGCTCGGGCAAGATCGTCGCCCACGGCCGCTTGGAAGAGATGCTCTCCAAAGCGGCAGAAGTCGCCGAACAAGAGGCGGCGAAGAAAACGGCGAAACCGACAATCGAGTGACCAGCTAAAGGCCGATCTATCTGCGTGGCTATTTGCCAACTCGAAGTCGGGCCACGCGATTTGACGATGTCTCGATCAGGAAGGATAGCCACCGAGCACACAGAGGCCACAGAGAAGACCATTTCGACGCAATAGATTCGCGTTGCGGCGGCGCGACTCTTAGTCGGAATATTCTTCTCTTTCTCGGTGTTCTCCGTGACCTCGGTGGCTACTCTCTTTGCCAACAGCATACGTCGACGAATTGCCCAGTATTGCACCATCTCCTTGCAATGCTGGGTAAAGTCAGCAGCGGCACGCAAAATGACGTTGCGACGGCCCGCTTTGATCGCCTCCCCGGCTTGCCCCGATCGCGCTTCCTGGGTTAAAACTGCCGTCTCTTGATCTGTGTGCTGGCGGCCGGTGACGTTCCGTGCTCCGCTGGC
>DASXPZ010000812.1:0-4922 GCA_036493275.1 Pirellulales bacterium | reverse complement strand
CCGCGACGAGGTCGGTCCAGCGCTGGACGTTCTTGTAGTCCTGCACCGCTAGGAATTCGCCGGCGTCGTAGGCGAGACCCTTCGCCATCAAGCCGTACCACGGCCAGATCGCGATGTCGGCGATCGTATAATCGTCGCCGGCGACGTACCGGCTCTCGGCGAGGCGGCGATCGAGCACGTCGAGCAGCCGCTTCGCCTCCATTGCGAACCGGTCGATCGCGTATTCGATCTTGGTTGGCGCGTAAGCATAGAAATGGCCGAAGCCGCCACCGAGATACGGCGCGCTGCCCATCTGCCAGAACAGCCAGGAAAGGCATTCCGCGCGCTCGGCGGCGCCGGTCGGCAGGAAGGCGCCGAACTTTTCGGCGAGATAGAGCAGGATGGCGCCGGATTCGAACACGCGGATCGGCTTCGCTCCGCTACGGTCCATCAGCGCGGGAATCTTGGAGTTCGGGTTGGCGGACACGAATCCGCTGCCGAACTGATCGCCTTCGTTGATCCGGATCAGCCACGCATCGTATTCCGCGCCACTGTGCCCGAGCTCGAGCAGCTCCTCCAGCATCACCGTGACCTTGACCCCGTTCGGGGTCGCCAGCGAATAGAGTTGCAGCGGATGGCGGCCGACCGGCAGTTCCTTCTCGTGCGTCGGCCCGGCGATCGGCCGGTTGATGTTCGCGAATGCGCCTCCGCTCGGCTTGTTCCAGGTCCAGACTTTCGGTGGCGTATACTCGGCGGCGTCGTTCATGCGATGGCTCCAGGGGATGGGACGTTTCGGACGGGTTACACATAGTGCGCCGACGGCCGAATAAATCCCCCGTTGCACGTCACGGGCGCGAGCAATCCCGCGGCAGGCCTGGGTCCCGCCACTCAACGCCCTGTTGGGGCTAACTCGCAATTGGCGACACGCGCCGTGATTCCCGCAGCGAGGCTTGGTCGGACGAAAATGTGTTGGCCAAGGCGCGCGAACAGCTACAATGTCAGAAATCAGCACCGAGCGAATCTGGGAAAAAAATGATTCGAACCTTCGGAAGGCGCCGTTGGACGGAACTCGACCACCTGACGACAACGCCCTTGCGCCATACGAACGCCTACGCGATCATACGGCGCGGCGGCGAACATCGAGGTCGAACCCGGCAATCACGCGCGTCGGGTCACCGGGATCACGGCGTATCGGAAGAATGGCGGACGCTCGAAGTGACCGCCGCGACGCTGACCACGCTTCGATACGCAGGAGGCAGCCTTTGATCGATGCACGGACGAGACGAGTTTGGACTGCCTGGAACCGGTGACCGATTGATCAACCTGTAACGCCTAATGTGTCCGCAGCGTGCATTGAATCCTGTCGAGATTGTCGTTGCCGAGCGCGGGAGGGAAGGGATATGCGTCGACGGCTCCCTGTTAAAATGAAGACTCGCCTTGCCAAAGCAGTGTTTGCAGTTTGCCTGGTAAACCCTACGCATTCGCAAGCGCAGCAGGGATCCAGCACCAGCAATGATTTGAGCTGCGTGGGTCAGACGATCAAAGTCGTAAACACAAGTTCAAGTTGTAATAATTTTTCGAATAGTTTCGATGCCAAAGGCGGGCGAATAATTAATTTACTGGACAAGATTGTACGAGATATTTGTAGTCCGAAATACCAGAACCTCATTATGAGTCCAACGGACGTGAGTGAGTTGGCGGCCCGGGTCAATACACTGAACACTCGCCGCGAAGCCTCGTCGAAGGCGCAACTCGCATGCAACGAACGGGGTACGATTTCGTTGTTATATCAAACCGCTGCTGATGCGAAACATGTAGAAGACTATCTAATCGGAATTGCGCAGCGTCAAGGCAGCATGAAAATTCGCCTGGTTATGCTCGACGCGGCGACCACTGCATATAATACATTTGCCGGAGCCGGCGAAATTACGACAATTCCATCACGGTATTTTGGCCAAGCGGCGAGCGATCTCGGCCAGCAGACCTTATCCGAAGCCGCGCCCGAGACGCCGGGAAATGCAACCCCGAACATGCTGGCGATTCTGATCAAGCAAATGGCAGCTCCATGAGAGTGCTGAGATTTTTGCGCGCCCTCATTGCTGTCCCGATCTTCCTGGGCGTGGCGGGTTGCCAAACCACCGAACCTACTACCGCGAGCATCGATGCTAAAGAGCAGTCCGAGGCGCCGGGGCTTGACGGCGATGAGCCGTCGTCCTTTCCAGGATTTTATGTTGGAACATACCAGCCAAAACACCGCGTTGCGTACATTTGGAGCCATGACTGTCACGATTGTCGCGATCAATTCACTACCGATCTGCTCAGATTGTATTTATCGGCGATATCGGAGAAGAAAACTGTATTTGCCCTGTTGGAGTACGAAGAAAATCAAAATACCATTCGGGACTTTACCGCGCCGGCGTTGTGTGGAGGGAAAGAGTTCTATCAATGGTACGCGCTGGGATTTCTCGTAAACGGGTTGACGATGCAACAAACCCGCCACCTGGCTTCAAAAAAAGGTGCGCCGTACAAGAATTGCGCGGATCGAAAAGTCATCAGCGAGATTCTGGCGCCATATTTCGCGACCATGAAACAGGATCATCCAGAGATCAGCACGGCGGCGGGCACGCTTGTTTTGGATGGTAAAGTCGTGACCACGGTCAAGGAAATCGAAGACGCCGTTTCCAGATGAGCCGGCATCCGCCTCGCACTTGCGGCCCGACGGCAGTGGAAATCGCGGTGAAGATCGACAATCCCAGCGTGATGCCTGAAAACGGCGGCGCGTTGGAAATGGTAAATATTTGTTGACTCTTCTCGCTGGGCAGCACATACGAGGTCTGGGGAATTAAATGTACATTGGGGAATATAGCCAAAGATTGCATGAAAGCGTTAGCAACCATCAAGTGCATTCGTTGGGGCAGGGGATGGCGATGTATCCGGACAACGCTTCGAGTAGCTACGCGCAGTCTTTAGAGCCTGAAATCGAGCAGCACTTCGGCTTCGAACTCTGGCTCGCAATCGGCCTCTTTCTCTTCGTCGCCGCGATGGCAACCGCCGATTGGCTTTTTTGATTCGCGAGCAGACGCGCCGCAGAATGGAGCGTTCGGCTCGCTTGGGGACCCCCATTGCCGAGCGCCCGCAAGGAGCGCGGGCCTGATTCGGTGTGCGTGCGCGACTTTCTGCCCAGGTAGGGCGAAGCGTGCGAAAATTGGCGGTTTCCGGTTTGCCCGGCCCCGCCGCTTTCGGGCAGCCACCGCGCTGCGACCAAACTCGATGAGCCGAGCTTCGTCCTGACGCCCGATCTCGTGGTTTGTCGGCAGGATTCCCTGCCGCGCGCCAAGCCGATTGAGACGGGCGCCGTGATCGAAAGGCAACACAGCCGAGACAATCGGTCTGACGGAGAGATTTCGACTTGCATCGGCGGCGAGAAGCTATTCTACTGCGGCCGCGTCGCGGAAATGCCCCGCTGCTGGGACTCATAGCGCGATGGGGGCGTACACATATGCGGAAAGTCTTCTTAGGTGCGGCGCTCGCTTTTGCATGCCTCGCCGGGACAGCGGCCTCGGCCGGCGTCATAGTGGAACATGGTCATTCAGCCACGAGTTCGGGCGGCGGGGGCTGGTCGGGCGGTAACGGCGTCGGCGGCTGGAAAGGAAACTACAGCGCCAAGGCGGCCACTGGCCAAACTAGTTCCGTCTCGTTCGGCACGACTAGTTCTGCCACGTTCGGCACTACGAAAGGGCCGGCTACCTTCAATTTGGGGCGCCGCGATTTCGAGCGCCGCGAGCTAACGGAATTGCTTCGCGATCCTGACTGTATTTTCGTATCAATAAAAATTGACGGCGCTCGCTGGCGCCCAGGCTGCAAGCCAGGCTCGGCGCCGGCGTCGCCGAAGTGATTCGAAAAAGGAACGCCGCCAGTTCGATGATGTCTTGGGCGAAGCGAGCCGCCTTTTGATCGCGATCGCTCACTAGTCGAGGTTTCGTTTGGGCCGTAGTCGACCCCATGCCGGCTGACTCGCCGATCGAGGACGGATCCTTCGGCTGGTAGCTATTCGGCAAGTAAAAAATCTAATCCGAATATTGCGCCTGGTGCGAAGCCGGAAGTCGCCACGGTGCTCTTTCTCGGACGACGGCACGATCCGACGGTGGTATGACGCGTTCGCCGAAGGAGGCCGAAAGGCGCCCATGCGCTTTGAAGCCGGCGGCGCCGCTTACGCCTCTGAGCGAAGCCCAACAAGAGAAGCCTGCCCGAACTGCCCGAAGCGAGGCTTTTGATCACGTCCTGATTGGCTCCATATTTCGCATTGCATTCCTCGGGCGTCTTCACGAAAATGGGCGGCGCTGCAGTGCCGAACAGAGCGCCTGACGCCGCAGCCACTCGAACGCGAGTAAACAAATCGCTCCCCGGTTGCAGCGTGGTCCTTCCCCGACTCATGTTCCTGAGTGGCGCGCGCCGACCTCAACGCGAATCAGGGCGCGCAGACCCCGAACTCGTGAATAGGCGCCAGCTCACCAATTCGAGACAAAAGAAAGGCAAATCCGATGATACGTAGAAATTTCAATTGCGCGAAAATCACGAGAGTCTTCTGTTTCATATTGGCGGCGGCTTCATGGCCTACAGCGCTCGCCAGCGCCGCAGGTGACAGTGATGCCCGTGACTGCGCTGACCAATGCATGACGGTAAATAACGGCGGCGCAATGACATACGGCTCGGGGAGAATCAAAACCGAGGTGAGGCAGGTCGAGAATTTCACCTCCATTCGTCTTTCCGTCCCCGGCACGCTCTCGATCGAGCGCACTGGCGAAGCAGGCCTGAAAGTGACCGCCGAGGACAATCTGCTTCCTCTGCTGGAATCCGAGGTGAAGGATGGCACGCTGCGGCTCTCGCTTGCAAGGAGATCCAGCTTCACGGGTAAGATACCCGTTTTCGAAGTCACCGTAACC
>DASXPZ010000811.1:0-1572 GCA_036493275.1 Pirellulales bacterium | reverse complement strand
TCCAGGCCGTAGCTTGTTGTTAACCAAGCCATCGGGCGCGGTGCCGCACAAAGGAGGGCTTCGTTTTACGCCCGACTCTTTGGAGTATCGGGTGATCGCCCAGTGGATAGCGGCAGGCGCGCCGGGCCCCCAGGCTACGGATCCGCGTGTGGAGCGGATCGAGATTCTGCCGCCAGGCGTCGTGCTGCGGCCGAGCGAGAAGCAACAGTTTCTGGTTCGCGCCCATTTTACCGACGGCCATCAAGAGGATGTCACGCGGTGGGTGAAATACACCTCGGCCAACGAATCGGTTGTGCAGATCGACGAAGCCGGATTGGCCAGCGTCGTCGGGCATGGCGAAGGCGTTCTCTCAGCCTGGTACGCTAGCCGGGTAGCCGTGGCGGCGGTCAGCGCACCGTTTGAAAAACCGATCGCTCCCGAAGTCTTTGCCGCCGCGCCGCGCCGCAACTTTATCGACGAATTAGTGCTGACCAAGCTGGCCAGCCTGAATATCCCCCCCTCCCCTGCCGCGGGCGATGCGGAATTCTTGCGCCGTGCGTATCTCGACACGATCGGTGTGCTGCCCACGGCCGACGAGACGCGGGCCTTTCTGGCCGATAGTACCACCAACGGCAACGCTGCCAAGCGCGACAAGGTCATCGACCAGTTGCTCGCCCGGCCAGAGTTTGTCGACTACTGGTCGTACAAATGGTCGGATCTGTTATTGGTCAATGGCGACAAGCTGCGCACACCGGCGGTCTGGGCTTATTACTCGTGGATTCGCAATCAGGTCGAAGCCAACACCCCTTGGGATGTCTTCGCTCGCCAGGTGGTAACCGCGCGCGGCAGCACGTTGGAAGATGGCGCGACGAACTATTACGTCCTGCACCAGGACCCGCTCGATCTGGCCGAGACCACCAGCGTGGCCTTTCTGGGAATGTCGATCAATTGCGCCCGCTGCCACAATCATCCGCTGGAAAAATGGACCAACGGGCAATATTTCGGTTACGCCAACTTGTTCGCGCGGGTGCGCACTAAGAGCATGCCGGGCGAAGGGAATCTGATCGTCTACAGCGACACGACAGGCGAACTGATTCAACCTTTGACAGGCAAGGCGCAGCCGCCGACACCACTGGATGGGATACCGATCGCGAACGACGCCACCGAAGATCGCCGTTTGCACTTGGCCGCGTGGCTGACCGCGCCCGAAAATCCTTACTTCAGCCGTTCGATCACGAATCGCGTGTGGGCGAACTTCTTTGGCGCCGGCCTGGTCGAAAAAGTCGACGATATGCGACTGACCAACCCGGCCAGTAACGAGCAGTTGCTCAACGCGGCGGCCCGTTACCTGGTGGCTGAGGGATATGATCTGAAGACTTTGATGCGCGCAATACTGCAATCCAACACCTATCAGCGTGCCAGCCGACCGCTGGCTGAAAACGCGGTCGACGATCGCTTCTATTCGCATTACTATCCCAAGCGACTGATGGCCGAAGTGCTGCTGGATGCCATGTCGCAAGTAACCGGCGCAGCGACGGACTTTGGCGGCTATCCGGCCGGCTGGCGAGCGATGCAACTACCGGATTCGAACGT
>DASXPZ010000810.1:0-5928 GCA_036493275.1 Pirellulales bacterium | reverse complement strand
GCGGAGGCGGAGGCGACGGTTGCTTGAGCACCAGGTAGGGTTTGATCCACGGATAGCCGATCGCGATTCCGCCGCCAATCACGGCAAGGATCAACAGCGTTGAGAACCAGCGCTGCTTCGGGCGAGCGGGCTCGCTCTTCGGTGGCGGGGCCGCCGGGCCATGAATAATCGTGACGGTAGCGCTAGTCTCGGAAGACGGAGCCGGTTTGGCGGTGGCGCCTTTGGAGCCGTGAATGGTTGCCATTTGTCCGGTCGTAATCCTGGAGACAGCGAAGACGCGGTCCAGCCCAGCCCTTATTATGAAACCCCGCTCGGTTTGTGTGAACTGTTCTTTTGCATGATTCTTCAAAAGTCTTTCGGCATAGACGGGTATAACCGGCGTGTCCGGAACCCGTGGATGCCTC
Organism: Pirellulales bacterium; assembly: GCA_036493275.1. Lineage (GTDB taxonomy): Bacteria > Planctomycetota > Planctomycetia > Pirellulales > JACPPG01 > JACPPG01. The sequence goes on along the minus strand of DASXPZ010000810.1, from coordinate 5,524 downwards.
GCAGAGGTTACCGGATTGTAACCTGACTGGCATGACCTTACCGCTGCTGATAGCGCCGCTCACGAGGCATTTGGCCCGCCGGTGGGCGTAGCATCGCCTGACGCCTGAGATTAGAGTGAAAAACAGGCGTTCGGGACGGGCTCGGCGGCCTCCTCTGGCCACCGGCAGCAAAGGCAGAGTTCCACTTCGACCGCGAACCGCGAACAGCGACTCGCAGCTTTTAAGGCCGGGAGCTGACGTGTGGACGCGGATCATTCCCTCGAACAGGTTCGGCGCCAGCTTCTCGCGCTCGACACCTCGAAAGAGTCGTACGCCACGCAATTTGTCGACCTGCTCTTGCGCGCGGGGCACGCGCTTGGCGCCAGCGACTTGCACCTGCTGCCAACTGGCTCCGCCGTCGAGATTCGCTTGCGGATCGATGGCGTGATGCAGCCGCTCGGGTCGTTTCCGCCCGGCGCAAAGGCCGATGCGATCAGCCGTCTGAAGGTCTTGTCGGATCTCTTGACTTACAGGAACGACGTCCCGCAAGAGGGGCGAATCCGCGATTCCGCGGCAAAGATCGAGATGCGCGTCAGCACATTTCCGACGCTGCACGGCGAAAAAGTGGTAGTGAGACTCTTTGCCGCCGATACGCGCTACCCTTACCTGACCGACCTGGGGCTTCCCGCTTTACTTGCTCAGCAATTGGACCGCTTGCTCGACGAAACGTCGGGCGCGATTTTGATTACCGGTCCCGCCGGCAGCGGCAAGACGACCAGCGCGTACGCCTGCCTGCGCGAGCTGGCTCGCCGCAGCGCCGGTCGCAGCATTGCCACGCTCGAAGACCCGATTGAAGTGGCGCTTCCCGACGTCGCGCAATCTCAGGTCAACCTGCGAGCAGGGTTCGATCTGGCGACCGGCCTGCGATCCCTTTTGCGACAAGATCCCCAAGTGATCCTGGTCGGCGAGATGCGCGACCCGGTCACCGCCGGCATCGCCCTGCAAGCCTCGCTGACGGGGCAGTTGGTATTGACGACGTTTCACGCCGGCTCCGCTGCCGGCGCATTGAGCCGGCTGGCCGACATGGGAGTCGAGCCTTATGTGTTGCGCTCCGGCGTCCTGGCAATCGTCTGCCAACGATTAGTGCGCAAACTTTGCGAGTGCGCCGTCGAAAGCGATTCGCCCGAGGCCAGGCTCGGACTGCCGGTCGCCACGGCCCGTTTGCCGCAGGCCTGCCCTCAGTGCCACGGAACGGGCTATGTAGGTCGCGTTTTATTGGCCGAGATGCTAACGGTCGATTCGGCCGACGTCGCTGCGGCGATTCTATCGCAGGCGGACCGGGTGGCTCTTGAGCAAGCGGCGCTGCGCGGCGGGATGCAAAGCCGATGGCATTGGGCCGCCCGCGCGGTGGAGTCGGGATTGACCAGCGCGGCCGAAGTGCGCCGCGTCCTCGGATTTACGGATGCACCCGGACCCGACGCCGGATAGAATCAGCCGACAGCGATGAGAGGGGTCATGTCTTTTCCATCTGGTTCGAGCAGCCACCGCATCTCGCTCGACGAATTCATTGCGCTGACGGATGAAATGGCGGCGCTCGTGCGCGCCGGCGTTCCGCTGGAGCGCGGACTCTCAGACGTTGCGCCGGGCTTCAGCCGTCGTTCCGCGCAACTGGTCGCCCAAGTCGCCCAGCGCATGAAAGCCGGCGAAACGCTTTTGCAGATCATCGCCACGTCGCCGCAGATCTTCCCTCCTGTATACGCCGCGGTGCTTGAAGCCGGCATCCGCTCGGGTCGGCTTCCGTCGGCGCTCGAGGGACTTGCGAGTTCGACGCGTCGTGTCGCGGATCTTAGAAAATTGACTGTAGCGTCGCTCATCTATCCCTTCTTACTCGCCATCCTCGCCTATGGGCTGTTTCTCTTTTCCATCGTGCGACTGCAACCGAGCGTCGAGAGCGCCTATCACCGTTTGAACGTCCCCACGACCGGACTGAATCACGCATTGGCGGCGCTCGGAAATACGATCCCCTATTGGGCGCCTCTCCTGCCCGTGGCGGCGCTTATTACGATGGGCGTCTGGTGGCGTCGCTCCGGCCGAGCGATCCGAGAAAATGAAGGAGGAACGCTGAAATTCCTCCCCACGAGTCGCCTGTTGCATTACGGCCGGTTGGCTTCGTTTGCCGATGTGCTAGCGCTATTGATCGAACACGAAGCGCCGCTCGGACAGTCGGTCGTTTTGGCGGCCGACGCCAGCGGGGACCGCGATCTGAAATCCGCTTCGCGCAGGCTAGCCGAAGTTATCGAACGCGGCGGCGGGACCGCCTCTCAGCAGGCCACGGATTCGACGGCGGGCCCTTCCTCGGCCGCGACCTCCGGATTTCCCCCCGTATTAGCATGGTTGCTCTCCAGCAATCTGACGCTTCCCAACCTGGTCGACGCGCTCCGCCGCGCGGCCGACGCGTATCGCCAGCGCGCGGCGCATTTGGAAGGGGCGTTAAGGCTCTATTTGCCGCTGGGTCTGATCCTGTGCGTTAGTTGCACTTCGATCTTGCTGTACGCCCTGAGCGTATTCCTGCCTTGGTATCACTTGCTCTTCGAGATTCCGTCCTACGCTTGAGCCAATTATCTTTTGTTGAACCGATGCCACAAAGCTCCTTTCCATTTCGCGCCATTTCGGCAGACGGTCAGCCCGTGCAGGCGGCAATCGTCGCAGCCGACGCCGCGCAGGCGCAGGCGATGCTGGTCGAGCTTGGACTGACTTCGATCGAGTTAGCGCCTGCCGCGCCTCTGCCGGTCCGTTCTCTGTCGGCCGCAGAATTGATGCAACTGGCCCAACAACTCGAGATGCTCACCCGCTCCGGGCTTCCCCTGCCGCCGGGACTGCGGGCGGCGGCTCAGGAACATCCGCAGAAGCGACTTTCGGCGGCGCTACGGGAGATCGCGCGCCAGTTGGAAGCAGGCCAAACGCTGGACGAAGCCCTGGCCAGCCAATCGCAACTCGCCAAGGGGAACTTCGGGCGGTTGCTCGAAGCTGGAGTGCGGACGGGGACTCTTTCAGAGTTGCTCACGGAATTGCTCGACATCGAGCGTTCATCGCGCGAATTGGGGAACGCCATGCGACTGGCCGTCTCCTATCCGCTGCTGATTCTGTTCGGCTTCGTGATACTGGCGATCTGCGTGTCGATGTTTTTGCTTCCCGGTTTGGGCCAGGCGTACACTCACAGTTTCGATCTTTTTGGGCATGAACCAAAGCTTCCCTCGGCCACCAAACTCGTCATGTGGTTCGCCGGAAGCCGGGTGGCTTGGATCGTGGCCATCGTCTCGGGCGTGATGTTGCTTATCGCGCTGTTGATGAAATGGTTCGTCGAACCCGCCGCGCGCTGGCGATTGATCGAGTGGCTGCCGTATGTTGGCCCGATGGTGCTGTGGCGAAACGTGGCGACCTGGGCGCGCCTGGTGGGATTGTTCCTCGACCATGAAATTCCGGCGCCCGAGGCCTTGCGAATGGCTGCCGCAGGCGTGCGCGACGCGAACGTGGCCGCGGAGAGCCGATCGCTAGCGCAACTGACCGCGGCCGGTAACAGCATGGCCGCATCGTTTACCGCCGCCAGCAGTCTGCCGACTTCGCTCGCTCCGCTGCTACGCTGGGGCGAGGACGCAGGCGCCCTACCCGCGGCGCTGCGCACCGCGGGCGACATGTTCGAGAATCGCGTAAGGATCCGCGCCGCCTTATTGCAAATTGTGCTGCCGCCGTTGGTATTTGTCTTCATTGCGTTTGTCACGTTGTCGACCTGGTATGTGCTACTCGCTCCGCTGATCGAATTGATCAACTCTTTAACCGGCGGAAGATGAAAAACCCGGCTGATTGTTTAAGGCATTAAGCGTGACGACCTGGCTGATCATTCTGGATATTGCGCTCGCTCTGTTAGGGCTCGCGTTGCTATTGCGCCTCAGCGTGGTGGGGCGCGCGCTCGGCTCTTTCGGCGAGTGGACCGCCAACGCCCGCGCGTTCACCGTTGGGCAAGTCGTCTGCTGGGTGGCGTTCTTTCTGCTGTTGTCGGCCCCGATGGTCCTGTTCGGGCACGTTCTGGGCTTTTTGCTATGGTTGACGACGATCGTGATTGCCCTGATGATCGCCCACCGCTACCGGGAGGCGGAATGGCGAATGCTTTACTGGTCGTTGGGGGTGGCGGCGGAGCGCGGCATTCCGCTCAACGCCGCGGCGCACGCTTTCGCGGACGAACGAGGAGATAGCGTCGGCCGCCGCGCGCGGGAGCTGGCCCTGGCGCTGGAAAATGGCATGTCGCTCGACGATGCCCTGCTCACCGCCGGCGCTTCGCTTCCCACCGAGGCCCTATTGGCCGTGCGCACCGGCCTCTACGAAGGACATCTGGCGACTTCGCTCAAAGGGGTCGGGCGTCCGGCTGACGCCGCGGACAATTCGGCCCGCGCAACGATGTCGCAGTTTACCTATCTCGCGGGCATTATCTGCGTCGCGACATTCATTATTGTCTTCATCATGTGCAAGATCGTGCCGGAGTACATCAAGATTTTCGACGGTTTTCATATGCGGCTTCCCGACATCACGATCGCGGTGATTGCGTTCGCTGAGTCACTTGCTTCTCCCCTGCTAGTGGAATTCTTCGGGATTCTTTTCGCGTTGCTCCTGTTCTTGATCGCGCGCTATATCGGTCTAATCACCTGGGATCCGCCGATCGTCCGGCGTTTCACCCGCCCGTTGGACGAAGCGATCGTGTTGCGCTCGCTCAGTCGCTCTGTGGAACAACAGCAAGCCTTGCCGATGGCCGTGGCCGCGCTAGCCACCCACTATCCGAAAAGCTACATCCGCAAACGCCTACTGCGGGCTCTGCTTCGCATTGAAGATGGCGCCAATTGGTGCGACGGCCTGCAGGCCGCGGGCCTGTTGCGGCCGGCCGCGGCCAATGTCTTGAAATCGGCCGAGCGGGTTGACAATCTGAGTTGGGCGCTCGATGAAATGGCCGATCGCCAGGTGCGCAGATTCGTCGTGCGGTTGGCCACGGTGCGATCGATTGCGTTTCCGGCCGCGATCTTTCTGATTGCGTTCGTGGTGGCCTCGATCGCCGCCGGCATGTTGGCGCCATTGGCTTATTTGATTCAAGGACTGGTATGACGACTCGACGCCCCGGATTCACCCTGATCGAAATCATCGTGGCAATCGCCTTGCTGGCGGCGGCGATGCTGTCCGCCACGCAGGTCCTGATGATCTCGGCGCGGCAACGCCGGGCGGCCGACCGACGGTTTGCGGCGCAGCTTGAGGCGAGCAACGTGGCTGAGCGGATCGCGGCGCTCGATTACGACGCCATCACGCCGGAAGCAGCCCAAGCGATGAAGCTCACACCCGACGCGCAATCCGCGCTCCCCGAGGCGGAGTTGAAAGTCACTTCCGTGCTCGTGGAAACATCCACGCCACATTACAAGCGGATCACGATCGAAATCGGCTGGCCGTCGAGCGATCGCCAGCTCCCGGTCGTTCGGTTCACGACATTCAGACATAAGACCGAAGCGGG
>DASXPZ010000809.1:0-10435 GCA_036493275.1 Pirellulales bacterium | reverse complement strand
CGATTCGTATAGCTGGACGTCCGTGTTCAGCAGCACGACCATCCCCGCCAGGAAGAGCGTGGGATGGATCCAGCGGTTCGGAATCGTCCAACGTCCTACGACGATCCGCAGCGTCAACATGAAGAGGGCCGAGCCTAGTTCCATGACGAGCGAGAGATTTTTGGCGGGCTTGTATCCGTTCCAATAAAAATCCCACCCATGGGCCGAGACCATGATCAAGAACATCACGCTCAGCACCGTCGTGAGGGAGCGCAACGATTCTTGAACCGAGGCGAATATCGCGCCCCGTTTCTGCTGTTCGCTGATCGGCGAGGGAGGGAGAGGAACGTGCATGCGCAAGCCAAGCCAGAGAATGCTTTTCCAACGATCGCACGAAACGCCGCGTCGTCTCATGTCGAACTGCGTCGCGCCTCGGCCCGATGCTGGGGCGGGCTCGCGCGGCAGCCCGTCCCAAAACTACTTCAGCATTACTCTATCTCAGCCGAAGCGAAAGATACAGACAAATAAATCGAAAGCCGATCTCAAGCGCGTCCATCTCTCGCCAGGAGGACGGCGATACTGGCGACGATACAGCGCGTAGAGAGCCTGTCGTGGAACAGGCGTCCCGCCCTCCAAGCTGGATATTCAAAAACCGAGTGGCCACTGTCAGAGCTGGGAACGCGGCGGCTCCTATTGGAAGGGAGCGCCGTTGTAGGTCATCATGACGCTGGTCTTCTTCACCGCTCGCTTTGGGTTTTCGCTCGCATGATTCGCGTTTCCTCGCGCTTTGGTTGGATACTCGCCACGCTAGCAGCCGTTGGATTGACGGCGACGCTCTGGCCCGACGCCGACCGGACGTGGGGCCTTGTTGCCAACACGGCGCGATTGGTGTCGATCACTTGCGCGATTTCGATTCCGCTGGGAACGGCCCTGGCCTTTCTCATCACGCGGACCGACCTGCCGGGGCGTCGGGTGATGTTTGTCGCTCTCGCCTGGCTGCTGTTTGTGCCGCTCTATGTGCAAACCGGCGCCTGGCAGGCGGGCTTCGGCCAACAGGGTTGGCAAACGCTGTTCGGGTTCGGCAAGCCGTGGCTGGTCGGCTGGCAGGGCGCGATTTGGGTTCACGCCGCCGCGGCGATTCCCTGGGTGGCAATCCTCGTCGGCTTCGGGCTGCGAGCCACGCCGCCGGAATACGAAGAGCAGGCCCTGCTCGACGCGAGCCCCGCGAGGGTCTTCTTCTATGTCACGCTGCGCCAGTCGACCCCCTTGTTGGTCACGGCCGCGCTGTGGGTAGCGGTGACGACAGCCGGCGAAATTGCCGTCACCGATCAGTTTCAGAATCGAACCTACGCCGAAGAGCTCTACACGCAAGTGGCGATGGGAGCGACGGCGGGCGAGGTGACCGTGCAGGCGCTCCCCGGCGCGGCCCTGACGGCGTGGCTGGTCTTGGCTGCGTTGGCGCTAGTCGGTCGCGCGGCGCCGCGCGACCGGCAATCGAGCCCTCGACCGTCGCTCGTTTTTCCGCTCGGTCTGGCGCGCTGGCCCGCCTTCGCGCTGGTCATGCTCTTCTTTGCGCTGCTGGTGGGCTTACCGCTGGCGAATTTGTTGTGGAAGTGCGGCGTGCTCGTCGAGTTGTCGCCCGAGGGGCGCGTGCGGCATTGGTCGCTCTGGAAATGCGCAAGGATCATCGCGACCAGCCCGTATCGCTACCGAGTAGAAACTTTGGACTCGCTGCGCATCGGCGCCACTGCGGCCACGGCGTCGCTCTTCGTTGGAGGTTGTCTTGCGTGGCGAGCGAGATCGAGTCGCGCCGCCACGGCTCTCTTGCTGGCCCTCTCGGCAGTCTGTCTGGCGATTCCCGGTCCAATCATCGGCCTGGGCGTGATTAGTTTGTTGAATCAACCAAATCTCGAGTGGGCGCAGCATCTTTATGACCGCACGATCGCGCCGCCCGCGCTGGCGCAGTTCGTCCGCGCGTTTCCGCCGGTGGCGCTCGTGTTGTGGTATGCACTGGCCTCGATTCCGGACGAGCAGACCGAAGCCGCGGCGCTCGACGGCGCGGGAGCGATGCAAACCCTGCTGCGAGTGATCGCGCCGCAGCGCTGGCGGATGCTGTTGGCCGCCTGGCTGATTGGGCTGGCTGTGGCTGTGAGCGATCTCGGGGCGACGATCTTGACTACGCCGCCGGGTATTGAGCCGCTGAGCGTGCGGGTCTCCGGCTTGCTCCACTTTGGGGTCGAGGACCAGGTAGCTGGCATTTGTCTGTCGCTCGGCTTCTGCCTGGCGGCGGTCGGATTTGCCGCGACCGCGCTCATCCGGCGAGCTCGCCCGGACCGTTAAGGCGCATGAAGAGGCCCGGCCTCCGCTATCATCCATTTATCCCCGTCGTTCTCTTCCTCAGGACGGCGTGCGACAGGGTCACAAGCCTGGCTCCGGCGCAGCCCGCAATGCCTTCTTCTGCTAGTGTAAGAGAAGAGCGCCACCGGCTGCCGTTGCGGGTTTCTGGCATCGCCCGACCGCGCGACAGAGAATGATCCTTCGGCGTGTTCCATGCATTTTGCGCCGCGTTATTGCTGCCTTGGTCCCCGTCGCCGCCTTGTGCGAACCGTAATCGCTGCGCTGTTGATCGCCGGCCTGGTTGCACCGGCCAGCGCCCTGGAGCGGGTCGTTTTGAAGCGCGACGGGCGCCAGCAGGAAGTCATCGGCCAGTTGATTGTCGAGGCCGAAGATGGCGGCCTGATGTTGCAAGCGGCCGATGGAGCGCTGTGGAACGTGCCGCCGGAGGAGCTGGTCGAGCACACCAAGGACGACGCCCCCTTCAAGCCCCTTACGACCGTCGCCCTGGGGCAGCAATTGAAGAAGACGCTGCCCGAAGGGTTCGAGATTCACACCACGCAGCACTACGTGATTGCGTACAACACGTCGAAGGCGTACGCGCAGTGGTGCGGTTCGTTGTTCGAGAATCTCTATCGGGCCTTCACTAATTATTGGACGCGGAAAGGCTTCAAACTCTCGGAGCCAAAGTTCCCGCTCGTCGCGGTGGTCTTCGAAGACAAGGCTTCTTACGACGAGTACGCCAAGAGTGAATTGGGCGCCGCCGGCGAGTCGATCATCGGTTACTACAGCCTGGGGACCAACCGGATGAACTTGTACGACCTGACGGGGGTCGAAAGTCTGCGCGCTCCGGGCGATCGTCGCGGCTCTGCAGCGCAGATCAATCTGATGCTCTCTCGCCCCGAGGCCGAGCGCGCCGTGGCCACGGTGATTCATGAGGCGACCCACCAGATCGCCTTCAATTGCGGATTGCAGACGCGTTTTGCCGACATTCCGCTATGGGTGAGCGAGGGAATCGCCGTTTACTTCGAAACGCCCGACTTGAACAGCGCCAAGGGGTGGCGCAACACCGGCGCGGTGAACCCAGGGCGGTTGGCGGCGTTTCGCGAGTACGCGCCAAAGCGACCGGCCGGCAGCCTGAGCACGCTGGTGGCGGACGACGCGCGGTTCCGCGACACGAAGCAAGCGATCGACGCCTACGCCGAGGCCTGGGCGCTGAACTACTTTCTGATCCGCCAGCGGCCGAAGCAGTACCACGAGTACCTGCACAAGCTGGCGGAGAAAAAGCCGCTGATCTGGGACACGCCCGAAGAGCGCCTGGCCGCGTTCACCGCCGCGTTCGGCGACCTGAAGTCGCTCGACGCGGAGCTGATGAAGTTCATCGGCAAGATCCGCTGACATTTTGCTAACACAGCGGCCGATTGACTCTCTCGGCCTCCCCCCCTAGACTCCCCTGTGCGCCCCCGAGCACGATCGCTCCTTCCGCTGGGCATATGGACGCTTTCTCCGGCTCGCTGTCAGCGCATCCGTTGTTCATTTCCTGCCGCAAGAAACTGAGTGAATTGGTCCCTCGCTATGGCTACCACCACCAAGGTCGATATCGACCAGCTTTCGATCAATACGATTCGCACCCTGGCGATGGACGGCGTGCAGGCCGCCAACTCCGGGCATCCCGGCACGCCAATGGCCCTGGCCCCGGTCGCCTATTCGCTCTGGAACGGCCCGTTTCGCTACGACCCCGAGCATCCCCTCTGGCCGGCCCGCGATCGATTCATTCTTTCGTGCGGGCATGCCTCGATGTTGCTCTACTCGGTGCTCCACCTGGCCGGGGTCAAGCAGCTCGACGGCGCCGGCAAGCCGACCGGCGAATTGGCTGTGCCGCTTGATCATCTCAAGCGCTTCCGCCAGTTGCACAGCCGTTGTCCCGGCCATCCCGAACATGGCGACACAACCGGTGTCGAGACGACAACCGGACCGCTGGGGCAGGGTCTGGGCAATAGCGTGGGAATGGCCATCGCGCAGCGCTTTTTGTCCTCTCATTTCAATAAGCAGGGCTTCGAGCTGTTTGACTACAACGTCTACGCCCTGTGCAGCGACGGCGACATGATGGAGGGAGTCTCCAGCGAGGCGGCGTCGCTGGCCGGACACTTGAAGCTGGCGAACCTCTGTTGGATCTACGACGACAACCACATCACGATCGAAGGCGAAACTTCTTTAGCCTTCAGCGAAGACGTCGGCAAGCGATTCGGCGGCTACGGCTGGCACGTGATTCACGTCGCCGACGCCAACGACCTGGTAGCGCTCACTAAGGCGTATGACACATTCCAAAAGACGACCGACGCGCCGACGTTGATCATCGTGCGCAGCCACATCGGCTACGGCTCGCCCCACAAGCAAGACACGCATAACGCGCACGGCGCGCCTTTGGGCGAAGAAGAAATCCGGCTGACGAAGGAGTTTTACGGCTGGCCGGTCGACGCAAAGTTTCTGGTTCCTCCAGAGGTTCCGGCCCACTTTGCGGCGAACGTCGGCGCGCGGGGCGCGAAGGCGCGCGCCGCCTGGCAGGCCAGCTTCGACAAGTACGCCAAGCAATTTCCCGAACTGGCCGCCGAGTGGAAGAAGATGGAAGCCCGCGAGCTTCCGGATGGTTGGGAGAAAGCGCTGCCCACATTCCCTGCCGATGCAAAAGGACTGGCGACGCGCGTTTCGTCCGGCAAGGTGCTCAACGCCGTAGCCGCCAAGATTCCGTGGCTGATCGGCGGGTCGGGGGACCTGGCGCCCTCAACGATGACCCTCTTGGAGTTCGAAGGCGCCGGCGTCTTTTCGCCCACGTCATCGGGCCGCAACATGCACTACGGCATCCGCGAGCATGGCATGGCCGCGGCCGTCAACGGCATGACGCTATCGAACCTGCGGGCATACGGTTCGACGTTTTTGGTCTTCAGCGATTACAATCGACCGTCGATACGGCTGGCTTCGATCATGAAGTTGCCGGTGATTCATATCTTCACGCACGATTCGATCGGCGTCGGCGAAGACGGTCCCACGCATCAGCCGGTCGAACATTACGCGGCGCTCCGCGCCATTCCTGGCTTGCTCTTCTTCCGCCCGGGCGACGCCAACGAAGTCAGCGAGACCTATCGCACGCTGCTGTCGATCAACAATCGTCCGGCGGCGCTGAGCCTGACGCGGCAAAACCTGCCGACGTTCGATCGCACGAAGTACGCGCCGGCGTCTGGCGTGGCCCGCGGCGGATACATTCTCTCCGAAGCTCCCGGCGGCAAGCCCGACGTGCTGCTATTGGGCACCGGCAGCGAGCTGCAACTGTGCGTCGTGGCGCAAGAAAAACTGGCGGCCGCGGGGGTCAAGGCGCGCGTCGTCAGTCTGCCCTGCTTTGAGCTGTTCGACGAGCAACCGGCCGAATATCGCGATAGCGTGCTGCCACCCACGATCACGGCCCGCGTGGGCGTGGAATCGGGCATCGTGCAAGGGTGGGAACGCTACCTGGGGCCGCAGGGGCGATTTGTCGGGATGAGCAGCTTCGGCGCGAGCGGCCCAGCGGGCGAGTTGTTCAAATATTTCGGCATTACCGCGGATCACGTGGTGAGCGAAGCGCAGGCGGCGTTGAAGAAATAAATCGTAGAAGTGGCGACGTGTGGATCGCCATCGCATCGTCCGTTCGATCGTTCTATATCTCACGAGACCGATCGAACCGCCACTGCCATGGCCAGTCCGACTTCGAGCACCAGGCCAATTACCAACATGCTGCAAATGGTCGTTAACATAGTTCACGTCCTTTTCTAACTCTATCGGGTTTTGCGGGAAGAAATTGTGCTCCGAGGCGCCACGGTTGGCTTTTTCCTCGCACGCGTCCGGTAACATGCACGAGCTGTGCCGAAATGCGATTTCGTAGTTCGGCGAGGGTCGCCGTTCCACCAGTCGCCAGCGGGAGATGGTGTTCTTTTGCGGGTATTTAGACCGGTTTTCGCGGTTCTGACGGTTCGTAGACCCCGCGCCAAACAGCCGGCCTCTAAGACATCTTGCCAGCGGCGACGCGCAGTCAAATTAGCGACGCGTATAATCAAATTGACGACAACCTTGTCCCGCCGCCGGGGCCGATAATGATAAAGTGGCAAACGGCCTCGGTTGTCCGATTAGCGTTGGGAGGAGATTTGATGCGACGTTCCCTATTCGCTCTGCCGCTCGCGGTTATCGCCTTGGCGCCCGTCGCCGGCTGTGGCGAAGCCGCGCCACCGCCCAAGCCCACCGCCGCCGAGATCAAAGAGCTACGCGCCACGGCCGACGTGAGCGCGCCCGCCGGGCCTGGCTTCACCATGCCGACGTTCCAAATGCCGGGCATGGCGCATCGCGCCTGGACGGTCAAAGAAACCGCGGTCGACGCCCTGGCGCGAATTGGAAATATGGCCGTGCCCGCATTGATCGACGCGCTAAATGATCCCAATCCCGACGTCCGCGTCGAAGCGGCCCGCTCGCTCGCCCGGATGGGAGACCAAGGGAAGGCCGCTGTGCCGACTTTGATTGAGCGGTTGAGCGATCCGAATGAAGAAGTCCGTCAGGCATCGGCCCGCGCGCTGGGTCAGATGGGGCCAGCCGCCGCCGAGGCCGTTCCGGCATTGATGGCGCTGATCAAAGCTCCTGACGCCGAGTCCCAGCCCGCGGATCACCGTAAATCGCCGCCGCAGAAAATGGCGCATCCCTAGTCGCGGCGTCGGCTCCCACGCGGCCGCCCGGCGGCGTACGATGGAGCGATGGCCTTCTCGCGAATATTGCCTGCAATTGTCGTCCCTGTGCTGGTTGCTTTCTGCGCTGGCGCTGCGTTTGCTGCGGCGCCCCCGGTCCAAAAGGGCGGGGCGTCGACGGCTATCGAGAAGGGCGTCGGAATCGACGTCTCGGCGTTTGGCGATAGTATCCATCACTGGCGAAAGCTACGCGACGAATCGCGTTTCATTCAGCCTGAGCCCGACCAGCCGAGCTATCGCCGCGAGCGGGTTCGCGAAATCGCCGCCAATATCTTGCTGTTTCAGCGGGCGAACGGCGGCTGGCCGAAGGATTACGATATGCTGGCCGTGTTAAGTCCGGCCCAGCGAGAGCAAGTCACCGCCACGCGCAATCGCGAAGACACTTCGTTCGACAATCACAATATCTTCGGCCAGGTTGAATATCTGGCTCGCGCGTATACGCAAACCGCGGACGAGACGTTGCGAGTCGCCTGCCTGCGTGGCTTCGATTTCATGCTCGCCGCGCAAATGCCAAACGGCGGAGTGCCTCAAACCTATCCGCGCCCCAGCGGTTACCACGCTCACATCACGTTCAACGACGGCGCCATGATCGGCGTGCTGCGCGTGTTGAAGGACGCGGCCGACGGCCAGCCTCATTTCGCCTGGCTCGACGCGGCCCGTCGCGAAAAGGCCAAAGACGCCGTCCGCCGCGGGATCGCCTGCCTTCTGAAATGCCAGATCCGGGTCGAAGGACAATTGACGGGCTGGTGTCAGCAACACGATCGTGAGACGTACGCTCCGACCAGCGCGCGGACGTTCGAGTTGGCGTCGATCTGCCCGCAAGACACAACTGAGATCGTGCGATTTCTGATGAGCATCGACGGTTCGCACGGTGGCGCGGCCACGGGCAAGCCAAACGCGGCGCAACCGTCGCCAGATGTGGTCGCGGCGATCGAGGCCGCGGTCGCCTGGCTGGAAAAAGTGCGGTTGACAGGCGTGCGCGTCCAGCGCATCGCCGCGCCAAGGGAAGAATTCCTTCGTCACACCGCCGACTTCGACACGGTGGTCACGGCAGATCCCAAGGCCCTGCCAATTTGGGCCAGGCACTACGAGATCGGAACGAATCGCCCGATCTTCGCCGGGCGCGACGCGGTGAAGAAGTATGAGCTATCCGCAATCGAGCGCGAGCGCCGCACCGGCACTCCGTGGTACGGGGCCTGGCCGAAACGACTTCTGGACGAGGAGTATCCTGCCTGGCGGAAGACGCTCGACCGCTGACCGTTCTTTTCGAATGGCCGCGACCACATTGCGTGGCGACGTTGTATTACTTTACCAGGAAACCGCGGCCCGCGCCACCAGACCGTCGAACGAGAGGATGTTCGCCGTGTTCGTCAGGTTGAGCGAGGCAGGCATGCCAGCCAGATCGGTGAACGCGGCCACCATCCAGCCGGCCGAGAGGATTACGTGATCGCCGAACCGCCACGATCCGCCTAGTTCGAAGTCGCCGTTGGTAATCACTCGGGTCGTCCCTTCCGTCACCGTGATCAAATTGCTCTGCGGCGGCTGCTGAGAGTTATCGACCTCGCTGATCTGCACCTGCGCATTGTGCGTCCCCACCAGCAGGGCACAACCCCCGCGAGCGTAAAGGGCTCCATTGGCGCCAACGATGCGTCGCGCCTCGAAGCTGGCTCGCGGGCCGGCGCCTGTGTATCGCAGATCATTCCGTTCGGAGAACGTCGGCATCCGGCCGGAATCGATTGCGATTGTGTTCATGGTCTGCCGGTAGTCGAGAATTCGCGCCCCGATCGAGCCGGTCATCAGCCATCGCCCCCCGCCCAGAACCATCGGCTTGTAAAACTCGATGTCGTAGACGTTCAAATTCATCTTCATCTGCGAACTGATCGAATCGCCGTTGTTGCTCTGAAATCCATTTCCGATCAGGAACAAGAACATCGGCGCGTTCGGAATAAAACCAGAGTTTTGATTGGACGCGTCAAAGCCAGTACTCGTCGACTCTTGAAAATGCCAGTAGGTGAACTGCAAAGCGCTTCCGGTCTCGGCGTTTCGCCAGCCCAGGAAGACTCGCGGCGACGACTGGAAGTTGAAATCGTACGTGTTGGCGTTGATATTGATCGTGTTGTTGTTGCCGCTGCCGGAGAAGAAGGGCACGGGCTCGCTCATCCGCGGTTTCAGCAACAAGTAATCTGCGCCGGCGTAAATGCCCTGCGGCACGGTGCGCTGCGCCAGTTCGAGCGCCGACCAGGTGACTGGTTGCACGCCATTGGACGCCGGGTCGTTCATGGATTCGGCGGTCTCGTCCAAATGCCGCGAAAGCGAACCGGACCAGAGCAGCGAGCCTGTATTGTTGGAACTGCTCGGCGCGGCGTTGGCCCGGACGTCGATCGCAGGACCCAACTTTGGTTGGGCGACTGGCTGCGGATCGACGGCGATCGGCGTCGGCGGCAGGCGCACAGCGCCCGAGCCTGCGAACGCAGTTTGCTGCTGCGCGTAAGCAGTCGCTGAACCGCGGTGCGTCAGCACGACAGAAATTAGCACGATTCCCAGCGCAAAGTATGTGCGAGACATCCGGATCTATTCCTCGACACAAATCGCTCCCAGGCAATCCTTCGCACTGCGCGACCGGCGACTCTGCCGTTCGCGTACAATACAGGGGGGAGCGTTTAATAGATCAAAAATCCACCCCTTGGGTGGCCTAAAGCCAACCATCGGCCAGAATCTGAGTGGTTAATAACCTATGCCACTTGGATTGCCGTTAGGAACGGTTGCGCAAAATACAGAGCGCATAGAGGACTTTATTGCCGTGATGGCACGCAAAGCTTTCAACGCCATGACCGAAAGGTCTACGGCGTGCGTAACCTTACTGCCCCAAGAGAAAGGGCGTAGCCCGCAGTCTCGCGTCCTAATCGCTAGATCAGTTCGCGGATCGGCGGATGCTCGACCAGGTATTGCGGACGTCCGCTGGAATCTTGGATCGTCGTGGTGTCCGTGTCCAAGCCCAGGTTGTGGTAGAGCGTGGCCACGATTTCCTGCAAATGAACCGGGCGATTTTGCGCGACTTCGCCCAGGCGGTTCGTCGTGCCGATGGCCTGGCCGAGTTTCATCCCGCCGCCGGCCAATAGCGCGCAACTAACTTGCGACCAATGATCGCGGCCCGCGTCTTTGTTGATGCGCGGCGTGCGGCCGAATTCGCCCCAGGCGATGACCGTGACGTCGTTCAACATGTCGAGTCGTTCGAGATCTTCGACCAGCGCGCTGAATCCTTGATCGAGCTTCGACCCATGATCGCGCACCAGATCAAAATTCGCGCCGTGGCTGTCCCAGCGCCCGTACGTCATGGTGACGCAGCGCACGCCGGCCTGGAC
>DASXPZ010000808.1:0-3200 GCA_036493275.1 Pirellulales bacterium | reverse complement strand
CGAGCCCGAGATGCAGCCGATCTTGATGGAGATGTACGGCTTCTCCAAAAAGCACGTCAGCAGCACCAAGGTCGACATGGTGCTGGAGGACGATCAGACGCTAGACGGGATGCGGTTCATCCACACGCCGGGGCATTGCCCTGGGCAGGTCTGCATTGAAATCGGCGACGTGTTGATTAGCGCGGACCACATTCTCAATCACATCACCCCGCACCAGGCGCCCGAGAGTATTACGGCCTACACCGGCCTGGGGCACTATCTCGAAGCGCTCGAAAAAGTTCGCCGCATCCCGGGCTTCCGCCTGGCGCTGGGTGGGCACGAAACCCCGATCGAAACGGTCTACCAGCGGATCGACGAAATCCGGATCAGCCACGAACGCAAACTGGAACGGATCGAGACCGCGATTTCGGAATCGGTCGATCCGATCACTATCAACGACATTACGAAGCTCATCTACCCGCGCGTGATCGGCTTCAACACGCTGCTGGCCCTCGAAGAAATCGGGGCGCATGTCGAGTATCTTTATCAGCATGGCCGGTTGCGGGTGGCGAACTTGGACGAAGTCGAACAACAGGACAGCCCGGCGCTGCGCTACCGCGTGGCCTGAAAAGACCTATGAGCTGGCAAGGGATCGAAGGTCACGACGACGTCCTGGCAAAGTTCCGCGCGATGCTGGTCGGCGGCCGGCTGGCTAGCACGTACTTGTTCGTCGGCCCGTCGGGCGTGGGAAAACGGACGTTCGCCCTCCGCCTGGCCCAAACGCTCCTCTGCCCCAAGCGCGATCCGGCCGAGATGAACCCTTGCGGCGTTTGCGACGCCTGCTTGCAAGTTCTCGCCGGCACGCATCCGGATCTGTTGCGCGTGGCCAAGCCCACTGATCGCAGCGCGATTCCGGTCGATTTGATTATCGGCCCGAAAGAAAGGCGGATGCAGGAAGGGCTGTGCCATGATATCTCGCTGAAGCCGTTCATGGGGGGCCGGCGCGTGGCGATCATCGAAGACGCCGACGACCTGAACGAAGAGGGCGCCAACGCACTATTGAAAACGCTCGAAGAGCCGCCGCCGCGCTCGGTGATGATTCTGATCGGCACGAGCCCCGACAGACAGTTGCCCACCATTCGATCCCGCTCCCAGTTGATGCGATTCCGACCGCTCGACGCGGAATTGATCGCCCGACTGCTCCTCTCGCAGGGAACGGTCAGCGAGCCGGCCGACGCGGAGCGCATCGCCGCGCAGTGTGGCGGCAGCTTGACGCAGGCGGTTGAAATGGCCGACCCGGCGCTGACACGCTTTCGGCACGAATTGGTCGCACAACTGGCCGACGGAACATTCGATAACGTCGCCTTCGCCAAGCTCTTGATCGCGCTGGTCGAAGAGGCAGGGAAGGAGGCGCCGCCGCGGCGAGCCCGCATGCGGCAGGTGATCACGATGGCGATCCAGTTTTACCGCGAGCTGCTAAGAGCGATGTCCGGCGCGCCGGCGGTGGAAGAATCGGCCGTGGCGAGTGTCGATCGCGCATTGACCACCGGCCGCTTCGATCCGGACAATGTCAGCCAGATGATCGAGCGCTGCCTGGAAGCGCTGGAGCACGTCGATCGCAACGCCCACCAGGCGGCGCTCTTGGAGTGCTGGCTGGATGATCTCTCGCAGCTTGCCCAGGCGTAGTGTAATAATCGGTGTTACGTCTGGCAGTTGTCGCGCTCGTTCGATTTAGGCCATAATAGATATCCACGGCTGCTCATTGGGCGCCGTGCCCACCAGATTCACGGCGCCGCGACGCCGGCCTCACGCTTCACCAACTCGCAGGATGACAACCATGCCACTGGATCGTCGCATTTTTCTCGGGTCCGCCGCTGGCGGATTGGCCACGCTGGGAATTGGGGCGTTTGCGTCTGGCAAAGATCCCGCGCCCGTTCAAACCCCCAAGGGAGGCCTCGACACGCTCTTTTTGACCTGGCAGCGCGACCCGACGACGACCATGACCGTCGAGTGGCTCGACGCCGATCTCGCCGGTCCGCCGGCCATCACGTACGCGCCGCTCGGCAAGGAAGAATGGAAGCCGGCCCCGGCCGTGAACAAGACCAACTACCCGCTGACCGATCTCAAGGTCTATCGCACCGAGCTGACAGGCCTCACGCCTGGCGCCGAGTATCAATTCAAGATCGCCGGACAGCCCGCCGCGCGGCGCTTTCGCACCATGCCCGCCAAGGCGACCAACGCCTTCCACTTCGCCTCGGGCGGAGATTGCGGCGTCAACGAGCACGCGGTGAAGAACAATATCATCGCCGCCAAGCAAGACCCGATGTTTACATTGATCGGCGGAGACTTGGGCTACGACAACGGCCGCGACGCCAACACCAGCGTGCAGTTCGTTCGCAACTACAGTCAACACATGGTCGACAGCCAGGGGCGGACGATTCCGCTGGTCGTCTGCATCGGCAATCACGAAGTCGACGGCGGCTACAACAAGCCGCGCAAGGACGCCCCGTTTTATTTCGCCCTGCACGACGGACTGTATCCCGAAAAGAGCTACGCCACGCTCGACTTCGGCGATTACCTGAGCCTGGTGCTGCTCGACACGGGTCACGTTTCACAAATCGGCGGCGAACAGACCGACTGGCTCGGCAAGGCGCTGGCCGAGCGCGTCGACCGGGCGCACTTGATCTGCGTGAACCACTCTCCGGCGTACCCATCGTATCGGCCGAGCGACGGCGTGCTGGGGAGCGGCAGCGAGAACCGCAAATTCTGGGTTCCGCTGTTCGAGAAGTACAACGTCGACGTGGTGCTCGAACATCACGATCACACGTTCAAGCGCACGCACCCGATGAAGGACGGCCACATTGACAAAAACGGCATCGTCTACCTGGGGGACGGCTCGTGGGGCAAGCTACGTGCGCCGCTCGCGCCGGAAAAACGCCCCTACCTGGCGACCGCCAAGGAGAACTACCACCTCACGCTCCACCGGCTGGAAGGGGAGCAGCGTTTTCACATGGCGATCGACGAAAACGGCCAGATCATCGACGTCTGCATGACGGCGAAGAAGCCGCGGGGAAAATCGGTGGGGTGAGCGCCGAAGATGGTTTCACGCGGACATCAATCCGCACCCAACAGGTCTCAGCGCCAACTCCTTTGCGCGGAAGATGGCGCCATAGCCGAAGTAATTGGATTTGAGATGGCGACTACGAACATCAGTCGATGAT
>DASXPZ010000807.1:0-8282 GCA_036493275.1 Pirellulales bacterium | reverse complement strand
CGGGTTGTACGGATTGATCGCCAGCGCTTCCGTCAGATGCGTTTTGGCCGATTGCTTGTCGCCCAGATCCTCCGACAGGCGGGCCATCTCGACCTTCGGATCGGCGCTCGTCGGACTACGCGTCGACCAGCCCTGTAGCAGGCGCTGCGCTTCGTCCGGCCGATTCTGGTCGACCAGCAGCACCGCCAGTGCGCGGTAGCAATCCTTGTTGTTCGGATCGTGATCGAGCGATTGGTTGTAGAGGCTTTCGGCCTGGGCCAGGTCTTCTTTGCGATTGTTCAGCTTGCCCAAGCGATGATACGTGGCGGCCTGGTTGTACAAAGCGTCGGCGTCCTTGGGATCGGTCGTCGAGGCCTTTTGGAAGTTCTGCAGCGCTTGGGCGTAATAGCCCTGTTGATAGAGCTTCACGCCGGCGGCGTTTTGCTGATGGGCCACCATGCTGCAACCGCTGGCCGAAAACAGCGCGAGCGCCAAGAGCGCAGAGAGAGACGCGATGCGCGCTCGATTCCCACAAGCCGGCTGGCGTGCTCGTCGCGTAATCACGTGGTTCTCGTGCCTCGCTGAAAGAATCAGGCCGCGATCGGCCACGATTCATGGTCGCTGGGCGCCAAACCGGCGCCGCGACAGGCCTTGCCTGCGCCCGCCGCGCATAATGAATCCGATAGGGACCGGGGCGAGAGAATAGCGACCCCAACGCCCCGCCACAATACCTTTTATTGCGACGCTGCCGCGTCGGGTGTGGCGTTCAAGGTGTGCGCCGACTGCTAGCGATGCTAGTGATCGTTGGAGGACGTGAACGCAGCCGCCCGCAGGGTGCGCACTCCGCGCGTGCCATGAGCGGACCGCCCTCGCTCCCTTCGAAATCACGCCGGTCGGTTGGCTGTTGCTTTATGCGTCGTGCGTCGACATGGCCACCGGCAGCTTGCAGTAACCTAGCCCGCGGAGGACCTCCAGCACTTCGCTGCAGGTGGGGAACATCCGGCCGCTGGTCCGTTTGTAGGAGTTCATGGCGTTCATGAACTCGACTTCGTCATCCGTGTAATCGCGTTCGCACGTGGTCGGGTCGATTTGGCGACGGCGATTGACTTTGGCGCGACGTTCGAGCTTGCGCGGCTCGACGGTGGCCACGGCTGGTCCCTTCGTTCTGCGCTCGCTCCGTTCACGGCGATCGAGCTGAACGAGGTTGTCTTTCTTCGATTTCACCACGGTCCGTTCCCCCAGTCTGCGTTGGCGACGAATTCAGGATCGCGACAGATCGCGCTGCTACACGGGGGAATCGTCCAGAAAACAGCGGGGAGTCGAGCGTTTAGAGAAAATGAGGGGTTTTAGTGAACCCACCGGTTTATTTCGATGTTAGGGACAGCGCAAACCCTCCGGTTGCGCCGCCGTCCTAGAGGTTGTCTGGCGCGATCCCGGCAGCAGAGCGCGATTGGGCCACAGATCAGGCGCTGGCGCATCCGGCGCATGCCCTACGACTATCAATGACTGGGCAGGTAGAGCCTGTGCTGATTTTGACGGATCGAGAGCAACGCCACCGGGCCGGGACCGAATGCCCTCAGCCTTAGCAGTCCTGGAAAGTATTCCCCGGACTGCGTGGATCGCAGGATGCGATCACAAAATAGCGACGTAAGTCGTTATTTTGCGAGCCGTGAGCAGCTTGGCTGCGAACTCGGCGAGGGGGAAGAATGCCACGATGGCATTATTCCCCGGACAGTTAGCCTATTGATGGACCGGCTGATCGACGCCGGGGAGGACCCTGAGCAGGGCGACGACAGAGCGGACGGCGTTTTGCGTCACAGGGGCCATCTGGTCCGGCAGGTAGGCGTCCCAGGCGGAATCGTCCGCCTCGGCCTGGGCGGTCGTCGTTGTGGCCAAGGCCGATCCGGTCGTTGGGCCTGAACCGGAAGTGGCGGGCAGTCCGAACGACTTGCGAACCGTGCGATCGGTTTCTTCGAGCAACGGTCGATAGGTCTCGGTCACTTGTCCTACGATCGGCAGGCTGGTGAGCGTGAACTGCGCCGCCGCGGATTGGCGTGCTTGAACTTCGGAGACAGAGCTCTTGGCAATTGTGGCTGGCGAAATACCAACTGCTGAACTGGCGACTGCTTCGTCACCAGGGACTTCGGGCGTTGCGATCGTATTTGCGGCGTCTTGATTGGATTCGCGGAATCGATCGACGCCGCCGATGATCAGCAGCATGGCGGCGGTCGCCAGCGCCGCGGCGGCCAGCGTTCCGCCGGCAAACGCGCGTTTGCGTCGCACGGTCCAAAAACCTTCCTCTTCCGGCGTCGCGGTAGTCATTCTTTGCAGGCCGACGGGTCGTAGCGCCGGCAGCTCGGCCGAATCCCAGTCAGCGGAATCCGATTGCGCCGCTTGGGCCTTGACGAGTTCCCACTGGCTGAGAACGCGGCTGGTCAGATCGGCCGATGGCTCGACTCGCTCCCATCCGGCCACCCCTTCGACCAGTGCGTCATAACCGCGAGCGATCGTCGCGCAAGAGGCGCAGACGCTGGCGTGCGCAGCGAGGTCGGCGTCCGCCAGGAGCAGACGCCGTTCGTCGAGCAAATCGTTGACGCGAGATTCAAATTCTTCGCACTGCACTACTGTGCTCTCCCACAACATCCCGAGCGCGCAATCGATCGATCAATTCGCGCCGCGCTCGATGCACCCAAGTCTTTACGGTTCCCACCGGACAGCCCAACGCTTGGGCGATCTCGCTATAGCTCAACTCTTGCTCATGAAACAGCACAAACGCTTGTCGATACTCTGCGCGAATGCCCCGCAGCGCCAACTCCACTTCTTCGGCCAGCGTGCGAATTGCCGCTGGCGAAGGAGCCGGATCTGGCAAGTGGTCGCACTCGCTGGCAAACCTTGGCCGTCGCGCCCTGGAGGCCAGGAACGTGCGGCAGCGGTTGCCGGCGATGGCCAACAGCCACGGCATAAAATCACGCGTTTCGTCCCAACTGCGCAGGCTGCGCAGCGCGCGGACGAAGGTCTCCTGCGTCACGTCTTCCGCGTCCTCGCGCTGCCCGAGCATGCGGTAGGCGAGGCCGAAAACCTGCTGGCGAAAGCGATCGACCAACTCGGTCGCCGCTAGAGTCTCGCCCGCCAGGCAACGCGCGACGATCGCGCGGATTTTTTCGGCCTGGTCGTCGTGCTCAGCGGGCATCGCCAAGGGCCTTCATTAGGGGTTACCCGGCCGTGGCGGCGAGAGTTTCACATTTCTCGCCCGCGCGGTCGCGTCGGGTGGCGGCGGCGTGGACGCCCGCGCGAAGAAAAGCCACTCCCAACTGGGATCGAAAACCGGTCGGGGGGGCACATCGTGCGGCCCCCCTTAGATCGAGCTGGGACTATTCGCAGACTTCGCGGAGGATGTCACGCATTTCGGTCGCAGAGACATCTTCCAACCGTTTGCCGCGACGGTCAAGCTTTTCATTGACCTTGATCGCGGTTTCCTGCATTTCGGCGTGCGTTTCTTGCGAACCCCCACACAACACGAAGTTCTTTCCGCGCGTAATCCGCGTTTGACCGTCGTCGGCGTCGAGCCCCAGTCCCAGCAGGCCCGCTTTGCGTTTTTGGGAATTGGTAGCCTTCACAGGCGCCTCGGCTTGGGAACTAAATGGGAGATTCGAGCCAGCGTTCTGCCCGCATTGAAATCATAGGGCCGCATTGCGCAGAGGGTCAAGCTGAGCCGAACCGCGCGCTGGGGGTAGTTTCTGCCTCGTTCGGCCCGAATGCTCAGTGCGCCGAGCGGCAAGCTTAGGCCCCGCGGATCGCCTCGCGGACGGTCTGCCGGGCCAGCTTGAAGGCGTTCGCCAGGGCGTGGGCGCGGGCCTCCATCTGCTCCGTCGTGTAACTGCGCCCCTCGCTCCGCGGCAACCCAGCGATCGCCACCGTCAGTGGCATCAGGTCGAGAAACTCGCGGTAACGGCGCTTCAGGGCTTCTTCGTCGGTTGCCACGTCAAAACTCTCCTCCCAGCGCCTCATTCGACCAATTCAGTCGGCTAGCTTTAGCCGCCGGGGGCGTGGCGAGGGGAGGCGCGATCCCCCTCTTTGTTTGAAGCTAGTCACCCAGCCGACCGGTCGCAAGTCGAGAGGAGTTCAGGGAGCCGGTCCCAATCCCCAAAGGCGGAGCCGGCTGGCGGTCGCCAAGCGGGGGTCCACATCCGCTCTTCCCACCTATTGGCCGAATGGCAGATTGCCAAACGGCCAGTGATTGTCGACTTCAGCGAACGCGGGAGGGCTGCCCAAATTGAACTTCGAGCGCAGTTTTGCCAACGCTAGCGGCGCGGCGGCGTCGCACAAAAGATCAGCGGCGCTTGAAGAATTTGTTGAGGACGTCGCTGGCCGCCGAGCCGCTGTCTTTGTGCGATTTGACGTGCGGCGGGGGGAGCTTACCAGGAGCAGGCGTTTCCGGTTCCGGCGGCGCGGGGGCTTCGGCGGTCGACTGGGCGGGCGCGGCGGCGGCGGGATTGGCAATCCCAGGCGTTTGCACTGGGAACGGGCCGATGTGCGTATCGCCGTTCAGTTCGATCTCTTCCGTTTCGTTGGCGTTCAGACGGCGCGTTTCCGAACGGCCGACATCGTCGTCGCTCTCTTTGATCCATTGAGAGACGTCGTCCATGTCCGGCGCGCTGCCGCCGACGTCGCCCGCCGCGGTTCGCGCGGCGGCGTCTTTCACGCCTTCGACCTTGGGCCGCTTCTTCGAAGCGATGCCAGTGCGAATGCAGACTTCGAAATCCAAGGGACCGATCTGCAAGCGATCGCCAGCCGCGAGCTCGCGCTCACCCATCACACGCTCGCCGTTAACCAGCGTGCCGTTCTTGCTGCCGAAATCGCGCACGATCAGCAGCGCGTCTTCGATCATCAGCACGCAATGATGCCTGCTGATCAAGTCGCTGCGCGGACGGAGTTGACAATCTTCAGCCCGACCGACCAGAAACTTTGGCCCAACGACCGACACTTCCTTGCCAGCGTTGGGACCGACCAGGACCTTCAGTTTGACTTCCATCTTCCGACCACACTCCGCCGAGGATGCACCAACGATAACGAAAAAATAAGTGCGCGAAAAAAATCATCCTCAGCGTTAGATGTCTGCACAACGAAATCCGTCACGCCGATCGACTTGTTATGTCCTTTGGAACATCAGCGGATTGCGCGAACTCGTTGCGAACACATGGGACACACACTCTGTTGCGCGGGCGAGCGGCTTGACCGTCTTGATGAGATAATGAATGAATGCAAGAAGGTTCAGCAAAGCTCGCGAACGTTCGCACTCAATGGGACGTTTGGAAACGCGCCCGAATGCGCCCGCCGCATGGTCAAAGGTCCGAGCCCCGACGGACCCTAATACTTTCGTCGTTTTTGGAGAAAATTCAAGTCTGGAAATCAGCAAAAAAGTCGCTGCCCAGGCCAGTTTAAGAGCGCCCCCCCGGACGCGTAATCCATCGTACCAGCTACCCCGGCAAGGGTCAAAGAATGCTTAGCCCTCGAACGATTGAATCTTTCCGACAGGCATAACCTAACTAGCGGCGCAGGTTCCAAGCCGTCTGGCCATAGATTTCATCGACCAACTGCGCGGCACGCTCGACTTCAACGGGAATGAGCACTTCGGCTTGCCATTGAATCTTGCGCCGCGCCGTCAGGGTTTGCCGCCAGGCCGCGGCCAGATCGTGATCCGATAACGCCCTTCCCGTAAGGTCGACCAAACCCATCAATTCGGGGGCAGCCGCGGACTTTTGCAATAGCACGCTTCCATGTTGCAACACCGCGCCGCGCTTCCTCCTCTGCGCGCTGCCGGCGATTTTTTCGCCGCCGAGGAGCACATCGCCAACACTCCGCCGCTGGAAACAGAGAAACGGCTCCTCCGAAGGGCGGCAGCCCGAGCCTTGCTGGCAGAGCGAGGCCGTGACGCGCCACTCGGCCAGCGCGTCGACCAGCGCGCCGTGCAGCAGGCGGTACATCGCTTCGGCGTCGGCGGCCAGCGGATGCGTCACTGGCGCGGTCAGACTATAGGTCAGCTCGCAGTCGTGCACGATCGCGCCGCCACCGGTCGAGCGCCGCACCAGGGGAGACGCGTTGCTAGCGGCATGGCCGGCGCGGCTGGCGTAAGTCTGAAAGTAACCGAGCGAAAGGGTCGGCTCATCCCAGCGATAAAAGCGCAAGGTTGCCCGACCGGAACGCTCGGCAGATTCCATTAAGGCCGCGTCGACGGCCATGTTCCAATCGCCAGGCTTGGCGGGCGAGTTGATGAGGCGAACGTCCAGCATGCGATCGAGTGTAGGCGCAGGGAATAGGAAGAAATTGAAAAGGATTCAAGCCACGCCGACCGAGCCGGGAACTCTCCGAAGTCAGCCGGTAGCGCGCGAAAACGCACACTGCCCCGCGCGCTAGACGCTTCGCATTAATCCTTCGGCGTCGACGTCAGCGGCTTGCGCGCCGCCAGGACTTCGTCCGGACGACTGATGGGCGTGGTGTGGGGCGCGTCGTGCAGCAAGTCGGTCGGTTCTTCCGTGATCCGAAAGAGCGTCTCGGCGAAGGCGTCGAGCGTTTCTTTGCTTTCTGTTTCGGTCGGTTCGATCATCATCGCTTCGCGAACGATCGGCGGAAAGTAAACCGTGGGGGCGTGGAAGCCATAGTCGAGCAGCCGCTTGGCGATATCCATCGCCGAAATGTCCTTTTCACTCTTCACCTTGGCGGCCGACGCCACGAACTCGTGCATGCAGCGATCTCCCTGCGGCACCGGCAGGATGTGCTTCACGCGGCTCAGCAAATAGTTGGCGTTCAGCACCGCGGTCTCGCTCACGCGGCGCAGCCCATGGGGCCCGTGGCTGCGGATGTAACAATAGGCGCGAACGAGAATGCCGACGTTGCCGAAGAAACTGCGCACGCGGCCAATCGACTTCGGCCGATCGTAGACCAGTCGATAGCGCGCGCCCGATTTTTCGATCAAAGGCGTCGGCAGATACGGCGCGAGCGCCGCGCTGACGGCGATCGGGCCGGCCCCGGGGCCGCCGCTGCCGTGCGGGCCGCTGAACGTCTTGTGGCAATTGAAGTGCATCATGTCGGCTCCAAAATCGCCCGGCCGGCTGATGCCGAGGATGGCGTTCATGTTGGCGCCGTCGAGATAGATCAGCGCGCCGGCCGCGTGGACCATCTCGGCGATCCGGCGCATGTTGGGATCGTACATCCCCAGCGTGTTCGGGTTGGTGATCATGAAGACGGCGGTGTGCTCGTCGAGCTTGCCCGCCAAATCTTCAAGATCGACATAGCCCTGCGGCGTGCTCTTGACCGATTCCGATTCGAACCCGGCGACCGACGCGCTGGCGGGATTGGTGCCGTGCGCGCTATCGGGGGCGAGGACCTTGCCCCGTTTTTCGCCGCGCTCATGAAAGTAGCCCGAAGCGGCCAGTAGCGCGGTCATCTCGCCATGCGCGCCGGCGGCCGGCGCTAGCGACACGGCCGGCAGGCCGGCGATCTCGGCTAGCATCTGCTGCAACTCGTACAGCAGCTCAAGCATCCCTTGCAGCGTTTCTTCCGGCTGAAGCGGATGCAGATCCAGCAAGCCGGGCAGCGAGGAAAGCCGCTCGTTCCGCTTTGGATTGTGCTTCATCGTGCACGAGCCGAGCGGATAGAAGTGCGTGTCGACCGACATGTTGAGGGTTGAGAGATTCGTGAAGTGGCGCACGACGTCTGGCTCGCCCAATTCCGGAAGCGCGGGCAGTGTTTCCGCAATCGTCCCTGGCGGCAAGAGCGTGGCAAGCGGAACGTCAGGCACGTCGCTCGGCGGAAATTGCGTCGCGCGGCGGCCTGGCTTGGAAAGCTCGAAGATTGGCGCAGTGGCTCGGGTGTTACGCATGGGCGGTTGTCGCGTGGAGTTTGGTGGAGTTCGAAGTTGTTTTGGCGGAGGAAGAATTCAAAGCGACGGCCAGCGCGTCGATCTCGGCGCGGGTGCGCTTTTCGGTCACCGCGATCAGAAAGCAATCGGCCAACTGCGGATACCAATCAGCCAGCGGAACGCCGGCGTAGAAACCAGCGGCGCGGGCGTCGGCCAGCAATTGCGGGACGTTGTTCTCCCGATCACGGACGACAAACTCTTTAAACGTGGGCCGCTCGAACGCCAGCGAGAGCCGTCCGCCGGCGGTGATTTGCTCCGCCGCGTAGTTCGCTTTGCGGAGGCTCAACTCGGCCACCTCGCGCAGGCCTTTCGGTCCGACCAGCGAGAGATAGACCGTGGCGCGAAGGGCCAGCAGCCCTTGGTTCGTGCAGATGTTGCTGGTGGC
>DASXPZ010000806.1:0-6369 GCA_036493275.1 Pirellulales bacterium | reverse complement strand
CCACGACGAGCGGCAAGCCGCGTTTTTGGCATTCGCGGGCGATCGCCACGGCCGCGGCCGGCCCGGAAAAATCGATCACGACGTCGATCTTGTTGTTTGGGAGCGAATCAGTGAGTGGAACGCCCAACGTCCCTACGCCCGCAAGCTGTCCGGCGTCTTCGCCAAGCTTTGGATTGCCCGGCCGATCGACAGCGGCGGCCAGGATGAATTGCTTGTCAGCCGCGGCGAGCGCGATCAATCGCTGCCCCATCCGTCCCGCCGCGCCATGAATTGCAATGCGTATCGCCATAGAACATCGCCTATTGCTGTAAAGAAGTAGTAGAAACTGACCGCGCTGCCGCGCCACGGAGCCTCTTCGAGCGGCGCGACGATCGCAAGGTCTAACTATACAGATGGATCGCCTTGATGATCTCGTTCAAATCATTCGGCACGGCGATGGCGCGATTGGCGTAGGCGGCCCGCTTCACTCCGCGGCTGCCGAGCACCTCGTTGAATTTATCCTGATCGGTCGTGTGATAGGCCACGGTGGCGGTCGGGTCTTTCAATTGATGTCCCGTCAGGATGCAAACAACGCGCTCGTCGACGCCGATCACTCCTTCGGCCCGCAGCTTGCGCGCCCCGGCGACGCTGGCCGCGCTGGCCGGCTCGCACCCCAAGCCGCCGGCGCCGACCTGCGCCTTGGCGTCCATGATTTCCTGATCGGTCACTTCGCGCACGACGCCGTTACAGGCTTCGAGCGCTCGCAAGCATTTGGTGAGATTGACGGGCCGATTGATTTCGATGGCGCTGGCGATCGTCGAGGCCCGCTTGCCGCCGGCGTCGAGCTCGCCGAAGTAGCCGGTGGCGGTCTCTTCGGCCGGCAGCCCTTTGTTCCAGCGCAGGCCGCGCCGCTCGTACAGCTCATACAGCGTGTTGGCGCCGGCGGCGTTGATCACGGCCAGCCGCGGAATTCGATCGATCAGCCCGATTTCCTTCAACTCGATAAACGCCTTGCCGAACGCGCTGGAGTTACCCAGGTTTCCGCCCGGCACGACGATCCAATCCGGGACTTCCCACCGCAGTGCTTCGAGCACGCGGTACATGATCGTCTTCTGACCTTCCAGGCGGAACGGATTGACACTATTGACCAGATAAATGCCAAGCTCGCGCGAGGCTTCTTTGACCCGCGCCATGGCGTCGTCGAAATCTCCGGCAATCTGCACCGTCAGCGCGCCATAGTCGAGGGCTTGCGAGAGCTTGCCGTACGAGATCTTGCCCGACCCGACAAAAATCACCGCTCGCATCAACCGCGTGACAGAGCAATACGCGGCCAGCGACGCGCTGGTGTTGCCGGTCGAAGCGCAGGCGGCGCGGTTGGCGCCGATCGTGCGGGCGTGCGTGAAGGCGGCCGACATGCCGTTGTCTTTGAAGCTGCCCGAGGGATTCATGCCCTCATATTGCAGGTAAAGCCCCGAGTTGTTCAGCCCCACGTAGGCGGCCACGCTGGGGGCGGATTGCAGCAGGGTTTGCCCCTCGCCAATCGTCACGACCTGCGAAGGAGGCGCGAACGGGAGCAGCTCATAAAACCGCCAGACGCCGCTAAAGCAGAGGGGCTCGTGGCGGCGGAGCCATTTTTGTTCGAACCACTTGAGCGACGAGGGGGGTCGGGCGCGCTCCCAGTCGTAAATCACGTCGAGCAAGTTCCCGCAGACGGAGCACTCGACGCGGACCTCGTCGATTCCATACGTCGCCCCGCAGCGCGGCGAGATGCACTTCTGAAATGCGAGATCGGTCACGGCTGCGACGCTAATGGCTGGCGCCTCCGAAATGGTCGGACGCGGGTTTGGGAACGCACGACAATGGCGGGCGCAAGGGACCGCAATCGAGTCAGTCTACGCCACGACCAAATAAGCGGCAAGCGAGGATGCCAGGACAGGAACAGGGGGCGAATTAGCTCCCCCGTGAACTTGTGAGGCTGAAGCGCTGTCGTTCATTCCAGGAGGAACTCGGATTGACCGACTCAACTCGAAGACTTCAAGCATGTGATTAGGTGGACGCTGCGGGATTTGCCCCGTTTGTGCGACTCTTTTCGGGGCCCGGCCTGTGCTGTTGATCGCGGGTCAGGCTGGCAGTGCGTTGCGACTAAATAGACAAAGATTGAAATCTTCGCCTGCAACGTCGGGGTGCCAGCCCTTTGCGATTGCGTCACGAATAATAGTCGCTACAGTCGCCGGAAGAATGGCGCCACCCTGATGGCGAATATTGGATTCTACGGCATCAGTCGGAGCGGGCTTAGCGACCAGAACACACAGCCGTTGTCCATGAATGCCAGAATCGTTGTTGCCATGAATCTCGATGTCGCCAGCTCGGTTCGTTGTGCCCACGCGCCAGCGGTACTGCCCTCCATCTACGACGATTGGACGAAAGCCGCGATTTTTGGTCGGACGAGCCATACCCAGATTCTACATCCCCGGCCGTTTCAGAGGGAAAAATATCGAATTCAAAGTGAACCACTAGCCTTCTTTTCGCGGCGTTGACCCCTTTCGGCACGGCTACTATATTCGATTGCTGCGCATGGGGGCGCCCGCGGCCATCGCTGTCGGAGCGTTCGTTCTTCGCATTGCGGTGGATGTAGTTCAGTTGGTTAGAACGCCTGGTTGTGGTCCAGGAGGTCGGGGGTTCGAGTCCCCTCATCCACCCCTGTTCGAGATAACAAAAAGGCCGCTCGGCGATCTTCCGCCGGCGGCCTGGTTTGTTTCGGATGGTTGTCGTTTCTCATCAGCCTCTGCGGCCTCTGCGTCGCTTACGCCAGGCGGCGATGGCCACGCCGCAGGCTCCCAAACCAGCGAGCGCAACGGTCGCTGGCTCCGGAACAGGCGACAGGGGCGGAAGTTGCCCCAAGAACGGAACCCAGTGCGATTCGCCCGTGCCGTTCAGATTTTTTCGCGATCATCGTGCCGTCAATATTGCCACCAGCTGTTGAAGTCACTGAACGGATGTGTTCGCACTAAGATACGCTCAGAGGCAGTCGTTTGTTTCGCGAGGACAGAGCGCCTCAGAAGGGCTAGTTCGGCCACCTGCGATTTGCATATCTGCGCTTCGCGTTGGATCTGCGCGGGTTGATCAATTAGCGGATTCCCGCGGCGCTGGCCAACGTGTGCATTCACCCCCTAACGCTGGCGAATCGGACCCCTCCGCCCTATAGTCAACTGACGGTCGCTTGCTGGCCCCATTTTGGGCCGCAGGTCCTGGCTGACTTCCTTTATGAATTGGGCGCGCAAGCGCCGCCGCGCATGACGTTCCCATTCGAAAACGCCGGCGGAATGGCCTCGTTCATTCTCGCGGCGGACTGGTTGATTCGCTTGCTGCTTGCCGGGCGGATTATTCTGCGCGGCAAACCGGTCGGCATCACGTTCGCCTGGCTGACCTTGGTGCTGATCTTTCCGATCGGCGGCGCGATTCTCTATTTGATGTTCGGGGAGCTGCGGTTGGGCAATCGCCGCGCCGAGTGGGCCCGCCGGATTCATGGTCCCTTTCAGGCCTGGCTGTCCGAGCTTCGTGAGCGAACCACGGTCGATTGGTTGCCGCTGGGAGACGAATGCCGCTCGCTTGCCAACCTCTGCCAATCGGTCGTTGGCATGCCCGCTATGCCCGACAACGAACTGAAACTGCTTCGCAACGCCGACGCAACGCTCCGCTCGATCGTGACCGATATCGACGCCGCCGAGCGCTCCTGCCACCTGGAGTTCTACATCTGGCATCCCGGAGGCGCGGCCGACCTGGTCGTCGAGGCGCTCGTGCGAGCCGCGGCCCGCGGCGTAGCTTGTCGCGTGCTCGTCGACGCCGTCGGCAGCCACGAGTTTTTGGGAAGCGTCTTGGTGCGCTCGCTCCGAGCAGGGGGCGTAGCGGTTCGCGCGGCCCTGCCGGTCGGCCTGACGCGGATGCTGTTCTATCGCCTCGACCTGCGGATTCATCGCAAGATCGTCGTGATCGACGGCCAGATCGGCTACACCGGGAGCATGAACCTCGTCGATCCGAGTTTCTTCAAGCAAGACGCCGGCGTCGGCCAATGGATCGACGCCATGGTCCGGATGCGTGGCCCCGCCGTCGAGGCGCTGGCCGTGACGTTTCTCGAAGATTGGGAACTGGAAGCGGCCGAAGGGCTGGAGCGCGTTCGCGCCCACGGCGGGGCGCACGCCGTGGCTTCGGCCGGTTCCGCCGTCGTGCAAGTCGTGCCGTCGGGCCCAACCACCGCCCGCATGCCCATCCAGGCCATCGTGCTGTCGGCCATCTACAGCGCGCACACCGAGGTGGTGCTGACGACGCCCTACTTCGTTCCTGACGAAATCATGGTGATCGCCCTCGCCTCAGCGGCAGCTCGGGGCGTGCAGGTCACGATCGTGATTCCCCGTCGAGTCGACTCGCGATTGGTCCGCCTGGCAAGCGAGGCGCACAAGGGAGACCTGTTGGCGGCGGGCGTGCGCATCGTGCTCTTCGAGGGGGGCCTGCTCCACACGAAGTCGATCACGGTCGACGGCCGGATGTGCCTTTTTGGCTCCTTGAATCTCGACCCGCGCAGCTTGCAGTTGAATTTCGAGATCACGCTGGCGATTTACGACGCCGGCTTTACCGGGGCGCTGCGCGACCTGCAGGCGGACTACATCTCTCAGGCGACGCAGTTGGATCTAAAGCGCTGGGAGACTCGCTCAATCACCACCCGCTTTGTCGACAACGCGGCGCGGCTTCTCAGCCCTCTGCTGTAACGCGGTTCAGTGAATCCGCGTTCCCTGTCGGTCTTGTAAGTAATGTCCTCGTCTGTAGTTCCGGGCGTCAACGCCCCGCCCGACAGCGGGGCAAGCAGGAGTTACGCATCTTTTACAAAGCGTAAACGGCCCCCTGACACTTGCGCCACTCCAGATTTCTACAATTCGACGAGAATAAGTATGCGAGGCGAACGCGGCAGTTTGGGCTCAAAGAGGAAGCCAGCCGCCGCAATGATTGGTCGCCCTGCGCTGTGGCGCAGCACGACTGGCGGCAAACGCTGCCGCAACCGATCGCCTTGCAGTAACGAGATCCAGGAAAGGAACTTCCGTGACCCCAGTCGAACTTTTGAAAGAGCAGCGCAAGAGCGAAAAGGCAGCCAGCAAAAAGGCGCGTCGCGCGGCCAGAGCCCGCGCGCCCCGCAGACGCCTCGAGCAAGCGGCGCCGAAAAAGAGCATCTACGCCAACGGGCTCGAATGGCCCACCGCGATCTGGCTGACCCTGCTGCATGTCTTCGCGCTAGGCGCGATCTTCTTTTTCACCTGGAAAGGGCTCTTCCTCACGCTTGGGCTGGGCGCTATTACAGGCTGCATCGGAATCACGATGGGTTACCACCGCTGCCTGACTCACGGCAGCTTTGGCACCTATCCCTGGGTCCGGCGGGCGCTGGCGTTCATCGGCGGACTAGCGGGCGAAGGCCCGGCCATCATGTGGGTCGCCACGCACCGCAAGCACCATGAGTTCAGCGATCACGAGGGAGACCCGCATTCGCCGCGCGAAGGTTTCTGGTGGAGCCACATGTTGTGGCTGGCGCCGTACCAGGGGAGCGAGAAGCAGCGGCAGTTGCACGAACGCTACGCTCCGGATCTGCTCAAGGACCCGTGGATTGTCTTTATCAGCAAGACATTCATCCTGTGGCACTTCGTGCTGGGCTTTGTGTTGTTCGGCGTCGGCTACTACTTTTGGGATCTCAATACCGCCTTGTCGTTCGTCTTCTTCGGGATGTTTCTCCGCTTGATCTACGTCTTGCACGGCACATGGCTGGTGAACTCGGCCACGCACGTGTGGGGCTATCGCAATTACGAAACGACTGACGACAGCCGCAACCTGTGGTGGGTGGCCCTGCTGACCTACGGCGAAGGATGGCACAACAACCATCACGCGCATCAACGGATGGCGCGTCACGGCCATCGCTGGTGGGAAGTCGACGTAACCTACGGCGTGATCTGCCTGCTGGAGCGCTGCGGCCTGGCGTGGAACGTCGTCCGCGACATTCCCCACCGCCACAACCGGCCAGCCTCGGCATAAGTTTTCTTGTGGTTCACCCGGCAACCGAGTGTGGCCCAACGGGCGCACTCCGTTGCCGTTTTTTCTGCGCAAGCCCTTCTCCCGGCGGGAGAAGGTGTCGTGCGCAGCATGACGGATGAGGACGCGCCGCGGCAATTCATGCGCAAAAAAAGACCGCCCGGGCGCGTGGCGCGCCGGGCGGCCTGATAAAATCGCTCTTACCGGTCGCGGTCGAGAACTATTTCGGTTCTCCCTCGACGGCTTCCTTCGCCTTCTCAACGCCCCCCTTGATGGCGTCGCCGGTCTCTTTCAGGCCTTCTTTCGTCTTTTCGACGCCTTCCT
>DASXPZ010000805.1:0-2495 GCA_036493275.1 Pirellulales bacterium | reverse complement strand
TTCGATTTTCTTGCCTGTCTTGTGCGAGAGAAGCTTCTCCAAAAACTGGAGTGGCGAAGTGTGATCAAAAACTTGCGAGCAGACGCTGCCGCCGCGGCTCCAGGGAGAGGCGATCACCAGCGGCACCCGATATCCCAGGCCGATCGGGCTCTCGCGGGCTTGATTGGCCGGTTTGCGTTTGCGGTCCTGCTCAAGCGGGACAAACTCGACGGTGGCGTCCGCGCCTTTCGACACGGCGCCGGTTTCTGGGCGGCGCGGGTCAGGGGCGACAAAGGGCGGGACGTGGTCGAAGTAACCGTCGTTCTCGTCGTACGTCAGCAGGAAGATCGTCTTCTTCCAAACCTCGGGGTTCTTGGTCAGAATTTCGAGCGCTTCGGCGATGTACCAGGCGCCAAACCAGGCTGAGCCGGGATGATCCGAGAAGGCCGCCGGCGCGACCAGCCAAGAGACCGTCGGCAGTTTGCCTGTCTCGACGTCCTGGCGAAACTGATGCAGCACATCCCCCTTCGGCACGCGCAGACTGCGTTCGGCGTCACCGTCCTTGTACTTCAACGTCTCCAGCTCGCGATAATGCGGATCGCCCGTGTTGGTGCAAAACGCTTTTTCGTACAGGTTCTTTTGGAGCGCAGAAAGCTGATTGAAGTTGGCCTCGGTCCAGCGCTGGCGGTCTTTCAAGACTCCTTGCAATTGGGCATTTTTCTGAGCGAGCGTCTTGGCTAAGGCCGCGGCCTTGCCGGGCGATTCGGCCGGCGCTTTGGATTGCTTTTCGAGCGCCGCGACCTCAGCCGCCAGCGAGACGGCCAGGGCCTGTAACCGCTTGCGAAATGTCGGCAAGTACCGCACGTTGAACTGTGAGAAATACTCGATCGGGTTATCGCCAAAATTGGCCAGCCACGCCGCTTCTTCGTCGGAAAAGCCGACGTCCAGGCTCAACTCGTTCTGATAGATCTTCCACGAGACGCCATGCTCCTCCAGTCGCTCCGGGAACGTGGTCCAACTGGCCTCGTGTTCGTAATCGACGTCGGAATTGAGGACGTTGGCGTGCGAATCCTGGCTCGGCTTTTCGCGGATCGTGCCGGTCCAAAGGTAAAGCCGGTTGGCCGTAGTGCCGGTCAGTGAGGAACAAAAGTGCTGGTCGCAGATCGTGAAGGCGTCGCCCATCGCGTAATAAAACGGAATGTCCTCGCGGTTGTAATAGCCCATCGTCAACGGCATATCGGCGAATCGCTTTTCGCCCGATTGCTTCGATTGCAGCCATTTGTCGTATTTTCCGCCGTTGCGGGCGTCGACCTGATCTGTCCACGAATGCGGCAGGCAGCCCATCCAGGTGGCCTGCGTGTCCTTGATGTTCAAGCGGAATGGACTGTAACTTTGCTTTGCGTCGTTCGTCTGTACCCAAACGGGATTGCCGTCTGCCAGCCGGATGGCGCGCGGATCGTTGAAACCGCGCACGCCGCGCAGCGAGCCGTAACTATGATCGAACGAGCGATTCTCCTGCATCAAGATCACCACGTGCTCGGCGTCGAGATACGTGCTGCCGGGCTCGGGAACGATCGCCTGCGCTTTTTGAATCGCCGCAGGCAATAGCCCAGATAGTCCCACGGCGCCGGAAAATGCGGCGGCGTGCTTGAGAAAGTCTCGTCTCGATTGCATGGTCAACTCCTGGGCGCGCAACCTGGGGCGTGATGCGCGTGAAGGTAGAATACCGCCTGCCTGCCGGACTCCGTTATAGCCTCTTGCCGCCTCCTGCAGTTAGCGTAGCGGCCACTGATCGTTGGGACGTTTCGGAGTGTCGATGGGCCTGACGATCAACAGCACAATGAGTCCTACGATCAGGAAGAGGCCAAGCGTGATTGAAATCGAGATCTGCGTTCCCGTCATGATGCCTACCCGCAGCAGCCCGACATCCATTCCTTCTGTTGCTGTGTCTACTCTTAGAGGAAATAATTGAACGCCAGTTCGCGCCGGCCAGGGACGCCGCTGTCACTCGGCTCGAACGGCCACGTTGAATCTGCGTTTCATTCCACGTTAGAACAAGTTAAAAACGAATGAGAACGATTGCAACTACTTGTAGATCCGCGCGGGTTGCCGTTGGGCTTCGACCGATTTAGCATCCAATAGTTGCATTGCCACCCTGCGCCGTGGTTGAACGCTGCGCCGCGTTTGGCCATATTATGTCGCCTCGGCGCCGCTTACCAGACAGAGCCCTGCATGACCCCAGAAGACGCTACGGGCGCCAAGCGCCAAGCCGAAGTGACGGCAGAACTTGCGCGAACTCGCGATCTATCCGGCGGCCCAGAGCCAGCAGTCGATCTGCTGTTGCAGGCGGTCGAAGCGCGGGCCACCGACATCCATTTCGATCCGAATCAGGACTACGTCGACGTGCGACTGCGGATCGACGGTCGCCTGGATCCGTTCGGACGTTTGGATCACAAAGCGGCGCTGGCCGTTCTCTCGCAATTCAAATTGATGGCCGATCTCGACATCGCCGAGCC
>DASXPZ010000804.1:0-2604 GCA_036493275.1 Pirellulales bacterium | reverse complement strand
CATCTTCGTCCAACGCCAAGAGCTGGATGGAGTGTGCGTTCCAGCGGCCCTCTGCGCCCAGCGAATAGAGGGCGAACGCCGGTTGCAGGTTCGCGCCGACCGGCACG
This sequence comes from Pirellulales bacterium, assembly GCA_036493275.1. Lineage (GTDB taxonomy): Bacteria > Planctomycetota > Planctomycetia > Pirellulales > JACPPG01 > JACPPG01. The sequence continues at coordinate 2,497 of DASXPZ010000804.1, read as the reverse complement.
AGACGGAAGCCACGATAGGCCGGCCAAACGGCTCCGAAGAACTCCGCGATGGAGTGGCGGCCCTGATACCACTCTCGCCAAGGCGGCATCGAATAGACCGCGTCCTCTTTCAGGAGCGCAACGAAGCGTTCGAGGTCGGCGCTCTCCCAGGCCCGTACATAGCGCTCCAGCAGGTTTCGCTGATGCTCATTGGCCATGGGAATCGGTCGAGCATCGTGATCGAGTGTGGCCAACTTGCTTCGCGCCCGCTGCAGGGCGCTGTTCACCGATGCGACCGAAGCGTCGAGCACAGCAGCGACCTCGATCGCGGACCAGCCAAGGACATCGGCGAGTAGCAGAACGGCACGCTGGCGCGGCGGCAGTTGTTGGATTGCCGCGATGAACGCGAGGCGGACGGACTCGCGCAGTTCGTAGCGCGCATCCGGCGCGGCGGCTGGATCCGGCAAGTTCTCCAGTTCGGCATCGGGGTAGGGCTCGACCCACAACACTTCTGCGTCCGGCCGCCCCCGCGGCCGCTCAGTAGACGGGCCGCCCAGTTGGTCAGGCATCAACCGGCCGCGCCTCGAACGGCTCGCCACCATGTTGAGCGCCACGTTCGTAGCAATTCGGTAGAGCCAGTTCTTAATTGAAGCGCGCGCCTCGAAGTCGTCGAAACCTCTCCAGGCGCGCAGCATGGTTTCCTGGACCGCATCCTCGGCCTGATGCAGCGAGCCGAGCATGCGGTAGCAGTGCAGCTTGAGGGCGCCGCGGTGCGCTTCGGCCACCCGCGTGAAGTCGGCCCGGCTGGGTGGCGCCGCTGTTGCGGAACTGGCGAGCGTCTCGTCTCTCATGGCAACCCTCTTGAACCGCGCTGTCGGGCCCGTTCCTCAGCTTGCAGCGGCGATGCCGTTGGCCGAGATGGTGAAGATCGAGCCCGCTTCCGTCGGCGGATTCACCGCCACCTCGAGAACCGCCCGGGCCACATCGGAAGGTGACTGCCGCGGCCCCATGTTCTCAAGGAATTTCTCCGGCGGGACGTCGAGGTATCGGGCGTAGCCGTTTACCGCGGCTTGGCCAAGACCCGTCTCAGGCATGATACGGGAGGGAACCAGTGCCACGAAGCGGATGCCGAGCTCGCGGCGATCGGATTCGGCCTGGCAGTACTTGGCGATGAACATCTGCATGCGCTTGGCGCCGGCGTAGCCTCCGGAGATCGGCGATCCGCCAATGCCGGCGCCACTGGCGATGATCACCACGACCGAACCCGGTGCCAGCGGCGTCCGCAGCGCCTCGCGGCAAAACAGGAAAGTCATCTTGGCATCGACCTCCCAGTTGACCGTGAACTCGGCCCAGTTGAGCTCCGGTATCGGCCGGACGGGGGGCGTGGCGCCGCCGCAGATCACCAGGAGGTCGGGCTTTGTTTTGTAGAACACATTCTCCGGCGCGGTTTCCGCGGCGGCGTCCAGCGCAAGCGTGTCGACCCCTGGCATCGCTTTGGCGAGTTGGGCCAGGCCGCTCTCCTGCCTGGCCACCGCCAAGACCCGCGCACCCACGGCCGACGCGCGTTCGACGATCTCCCGACCAACGCCGCGGCTGGCGCCGAGGACGACCACGCGTTTGCCTTGCAGCTCTCCATTCTCCGACCACATAGTTCATATCTCCTCAGGTGTCGTTGCCGCTATGGAGACCGCCGGCGGCGTAAAACTCATCGATCTGGCGACGACTTTTTTGGCTTTCGTCCGCCTGGCCGAATCCAGGGGCACCGTGCCTAGTGCAGATAGACTTCGACGTGGATTTTATTCGTGGTCAAATCCGCATACCCCGAACCATATGCGGGCTTCGCGTTGACCCACGAATAGGCAGCCGCGGCCGTCAAGAGGTCGATTCTTACAGTCAAGTCGACAATCGGCTCGCCGTCGCGAGGGGACCCCACGCCCTCGGCCGAGAATGCGATCCGGCTCCCGTCCTCCGTTTCGATGGTGCCTCGCAGCTCGAGTTCGCGGCGGCCGTCGGGACGCACTCGCAGATAGTCGATGCCTCGCATGGCACCCGTAACGCGCCCTTTGACGGGACCCGCAAGCGCGATATCGAACTGGGCGCCCTGCAGCGGCACGCGCTCTTGCCCGGTAAACAGCGCCTCCATGTTTGCGCCATAGTCGGTCACGCCCGTGATGTCGAGGTCGTATTCGAAGATCTTTTCGTAACTCATGACGTCGCTCCTGGATTTTGGCGGAACCAGCGCCGCCGTGGATGACGTGTAGACCGACAGCCACCACGAATTCATCGGTCGATCGCAAACTCCGTTGCGTCGTGCATCTGACGTTCGAAAGAACTTGAGCTGGACGAGACGGGTTTGAACGTCAGGCCGCACGTCGAGGGAGCCGACCCAGTGGTCGGGGCAGGGTATCGGCGTGTGCGTTGACCGATTGAAATCGCAGCCGGAAGCGGACGAAGGGAGGTCGATTAGGGATCGCTATCGGGGGTAAGATTTGGCTAAGTGGATCCCAAACAGAGATCT
>DASXPZ010000803.1:0-3887 GCA_036493275.1 Pirellulales bacterium | reverse complement strand
TTCGCGAACGCGCGGCTCAGCCCGGACCTCGAACATCCCGCCGGCCGCGATGATCTCACCAAAGCAGAGTACGTGGATGATCGTGCTCAGGGCCATCAGTTCCATGTCGTGCGAAACCAGCAAGATGGTGATTCCCCTGTTGTTGAGCTGGCGGAGGACGGTCATCAAGTGAGATACCTCCTCAGGGCCCAGCCCGGATGAGGGCTCGTCGAGGCACAACAGTTTGGGCTCGCCGATCGCTGCGCGAGCGAGTTCAACGAGGCGCTGCTGGCCGGTGGGCAGGCGCCCTGCTACCTGATCGCGAACCGCATCCAGTCCAAACTCCGTGCAGGTCTGGTCGGCAAGCCGAGCGGCTTCAGCAAATTCCGTTCGCACCTCGGGCAGGCTGAGCAGGCTCTTGATGAAGCCGGTACGGCCTTGCTTGTAACAGCCCGCGATCAGATTTTCCCGGACGGTAAGTTCGCTAAAGACCTGCGGTGTCTGAAACGTCCGCACCAATCCGGCATAGCTGCGCCGTTGGATGGAAAGGCTTGTGATTGTTTTGCCGAGGTAAAGCACCTGACCGCTTGTCGGCCGCAGAAATCCGGAGATGATATTGAACAGAGTGCTTTTTCCGGCGCCGTTAGGGCCAATCAGTCCGGTGACGGAGCGCTCAGCTACAGAGAAGCTGACGCCCTTGAGCACGTGCAATCCTTGAAAATGGTGAGCAATATCTTTGACTTGCAGGAGCGCCGTCATGAACCTCTCCGTGCGGTGAGGCTCTGGGCAGAATGGGACGGCCGAGCGAAGGCTTTCCATAACCGCTCGATGGCGCCGCCGAAGCCGCCCGGGAGAAAGATGACGGCCGCGATGAGGAAGGCCGCGAACAGCAGGGCGTGCACGTCTCCCAGCCGGCTCAGCAGATTTGGCAATGCTGTTACAAACAGGGCGCCCAGGACCGGTCCCGCGATGGTCCGCGCGCCGCCGAGGACAGCGATCAACAGGAAGTTGATCGACCTATCCACCCCAAAGCTGTCGACGCTGACGAACGAGACGTAGTGAGCAAAGAGACTCCCGGCGAAGGAACCAAGGAGAGCGCTGGAGATGAACACCTTTTCCTTAAGTCGAGCGATATTCACGCCGAGCACCGCCGCCGCCGATGGCGCATCCCGCATCGCCCGCATCGCTATTCCCGTTCGCGAATTCAGCACATTGCGGTGAATCAGAATGACGATCAGGACAATCGGCCACACCAGATAATAGAAGCGAAGGGGCGTATTGAAGGAGTAGCCGAACAGCGATATCGGCGGAACTCCTCCTATGCCCAGCGTTCCGCCAGTGAGCCACTCCCACTCCAAAAAAAGCACATGGCCGATGATCGCGAGAGCGAGAGTAGCCAGAGCAAGAAAGTAGCCGGACAATTTGAGGACCGGAGCGCCTACCGCTGCCGCGATGCAGCCGCTGATCGCCATGCCGGTGATCATCGACGCTGGCGCCGGCCATCCGAGCGCTGTGGCGCCATAAGCCGTGCTGTATGCCCCAATTCCAAAAAAGACGTTTTGGGCGAGCGAGACGATGCCGCACTGGCCCAGCAAAAAAGCCACTCCCAGTCCGGCAATGGCGTAGAGCGCCGCGAAGACAAATAAGTCGACGGTGCTCCTTCCCGCTAACAACGGAATCGCCGCCCACGCTGCGATCAAGAGGACCGAGCCGAGCCATCCAACTAGCCGGCGCTGCGGCCCGGTCAGCTTTGTGGGCATAACCTTACCCGCCCCGGCGACCGCGCCGGCCCAGCAGCCCCTGCGGCATCACGATCATGATCAGGATCAGAATCGCCATTGCGATCACGTCCTTGTAGCCTGACGAGACTGCGACGATTGCCAGAGATTCGACAAGACCCAGTGTCACGCCGCCAAACACTGCGCCGAGCGGACTGGTGAGGCCGCCGAGAATCGCCGCAGCAAAGCCTTTCAACGTAAGCAGGAGTCCCATCTCGTAATGGATGTTGATCAATGGGGCCACCAGCACCCCGGCAAGGCCCCCCATCAGTCCGCCGGCGACGAAAGTGAGCGTGCGCATCAAAGGCACGTTGATGCCGATCGTCAGCGAGCCGTTGACGTCGATCGAGGCCGCCAGCATTGCCTGGCCCAGCCGCGTGTAGCTGTAGAAAAGCTTTAACCCGGCAACGACGAGCGAGCTTATGACAATCAGCCAGACGGCATGGACACGGATGGCGGCATCAAAAACATTGATCGACGAATCGCCGCCGACTCCGTTCAACACGTACGAGTCGCGGCCGAAATAAAGAAGCACCGCCGCAGAGGCGGCAAAAGCTCCGCCAAGGGTGACCAGAAGGTAGCTGTCTTCTGTTCCGGCGCGCTTTTCGGTGGGCCGTATCAGAAACCGCTCGATCAAAAACCCCAATACGCCGCCGGCGATGACCCCGACAAGAAATGCCGGCAACATCGGCAGGTGAAAGCGAGTCAGGGCAACATAGGCCACAACGCTGCCCAACAGGGCAAAGTCGCCCTGCATGGCGTTGATGATGCGCGCCCCGCGAAAGACGATCGCGATACCGAGGCCGATCAAACCATAAACGAACCCGTTGGTCAGTCCCGCCAGGATCGATTGCAGCAACAGGGTGATCGTCACGGTTTACGGCCCACGCACACCCTCACCTGTCAGGGCGGCCCGCTCGTCCATGCTGACCTATTTGGCCGCAAAAGGCAGACGGGTAAAGTGGCCCTTCACGAGCTTCGAGTAGACGTAGCTCGACAGCTCTATGCCCGTCATATCATCGGCAGCGAAGTTGTAGTTCGCCAGCGTTCCGGAATGCGGGCCGCGCATCGCCTTGGCGATTTCCGCGCGCGTTGCGTTCGGGCCCGCAGTCTCGATTGCCTTTGCCGCGATATGGACGGCATCCCAGCCCGCGGCCTCATAGTTCTTCGGCAATGCGTTGTATTCCTGCTGATAGCGCTTGACGAAATCCGTCTGGCGGGGCGTCGGATCCTCACCGACGACGAATTCCGGGAACACGATATCGTCCGCATATTCGCCCATCCCGCGGACATAATCATACGAACTGGAGCCGATGGCCGACACGATCGGCTGGGTGATTCTTACTTCGCGGGCATTGCGGAACGGAACGGGGGACGTCGCAATAATGAAGAGGACCGCGGGATCAGTCGCGCGGACCTTGGCGGCTTGGGCGGACGTGTCAGTCGCGCCGACCTCGAACTTCTCGACGGAGACGAACTCCACTCCATATTCGCCCGTTAGACTATTGAGCTGATTCATGACGACTTGGCCGTAGCCGGTATCGTGCAAGACCCCGATTTTCTTCGCTTGCAGAACTTTGGTCGTATACTCAAGCATGGCGCGAGCATTCAACAGCTGCGGCGGAAGCAAGTGATAGAGGGTCTTGTAGGTAAGCTCGATCTTCGGGCCGAGCCCCGTGCAAGCAAGCTCCGCCATGCCTTCGGCATTCGTTATGGCTGAGACTGCCCCGGTGCTGGCGGTCAACGAGGGGCCCAACAATACCAGGACCTTCTCGTCGAAGATCAAACGCTCGGCCTTGCTCTTGGCGTTGTCCGGCTTCGAACCGTCATCTTCGATCAGAACCTTGATGGGCCGGCCGTTGATCCCGCCCTTTTCGTTGATGACCTTCTCAGCCAATAGCATCCCGTTTCGTTCCGGCTGACCAAGCCCAGCGCCGGGACCTGTCAATGCTACCACCGCCCCGATTTTGATCGGCTCGCCTTGTTGCGCCTGGACGCTCGGAGGACCCGCCAGGAGCGTTGCGATCGCAGTCACGCACGCGCAACCGATAAAAGCTCGGGTCATCGAAGTCCTCCTTCGGATCGGAAAGCTCTATTGGTCAGAAATACCATTTGGGGAGTTCTCTTAAC
>DASXPZ010000802.1:0-4990 GCA_036493275.1 Pirellulales bacterium | reverse complement strand
ATGGCGCCTGCCTGCACGCCGCTGGTGTCGTGCGTGTGGAAGTGAACCGGAATGCCAATCTCCTGCTTCAGCGCGCGGACCAACTGCTGCGCGGCGTACGGCTTGCAGAGCCCGGCCATGTCTTTGATGCACAAGATGTGCGCGCCGAGCTTTTCGAGCTCCTTGGCCATGCGAACGTAATACTTCAGATCGTACTTTGTGCGCGAGGCGTCGAGGATGTCGCCCGTGTAGCAGATGGCGGCCTCGCAGATGGCGCCCGACTCGACGACCGCCTCCATCGCCACGCGCATGTTGTCGACCCAATTGAGCGAATCAAAGATGCGGAAGATATCCATGCCTGCCGCGGCGGTCTCTTTGACGAACTCGCGGACCACGTTGTCCGGATAGTTGGCGTAGCCGAGCGCGTTGGAGGCGCGAAACAACATCTGGAACAGGATGTTCGGGATCCGATCGCGCAGATCGGCCAGCCGCTGCCAGGGAGACTCGCCCAAAAATCGCATCGCGGTGTCGAACGTCGCTCCGCCCCACATTTCGATCGAAAAGAGTTGCGGCGCCAGGCGGGCGTAAGCGTCGGCCACGTTCACCATGTCAATGCTGCGCAGCCGGGTCGCCAGCAGCGACTGGTGCGCGTCGCGGAACGTGGTATCTGTCATCAACAGCGGCTTCTGTTCCAGAATCCATTTGCTCAAGCCGGCTGGACCGAGCTGCTCGAGTCGCTGCTTCATGCCGCTGGGGACGGGCTGCTCGTGATTGACCACAGGCAGCGGCGCCGGCTCGCGGCGGACCTGCTTCGGCTTCTCCTTCACGGCCGGATGGCCATTGACCAGCACATCTCCCAGAAAGTTGAACAGCTTGGTGGCGCGATCGCGCGGCGTGACGAAGTCGAACAGCTCCGGTGTTTCATCGAGGAAACGGGTGGTGTAACCGCCGGCCAGAAACTTCTCGTGCGTGACCAGGTTGATCAAAAACGGCAGATTCGTCTTCACGCCGCGAATGCGGAATTCTTGCAAGCTGCGCTCCATGCGCCGCGCCGCGTCCGAGAAATGCCGAGCCCAGACTGTCACCTTGACCAGCAGCGAGTCATAAAACGGCGTGACGAGCGCGCCGGAAAAAGCGGTGCCGCCATCGAGCCGGATCCCCATGCCGCCGGCCGAACGATAATGCGTGATTCGCCCATAGTCGGGCAGGAAGCGATTCTCCGGGTCTTCGGTCGTCACGCGGCACTGGATGGCAAAGCCGCGGGTGTGAATCGCCTCTTGCGAGCCCAGGTCGATTTCGGTGTCGGCCAGCTTGTGTCCCTTGGCGACCATGATCTGGCACTGCACCAGGTCGACGCCGGTGACGGCCTCGGTCACGGTGTGCTCGACCTGGATCCGTGGATTGACTTCGATGAAGTAGAACTTGCCGGTCTGTGTATCGAGCAGAAACTCAACCGTGCCGGCGTTTTGGTAGTTGACGGCGCGGCCGACGTCGATCGCCGATTGGCAGATCGCCACGCGCAGTTTGGGATCGAGACTCAAAGCTGGCGCGATTTCGACCACCTTTTGATGTCGCCGCTGCAGCGAGCAATCTCGTTCGAAAAGGTGAACCAGTCCGCCGTGCTGATCGCCGAGCAACTGCACTTCGATATGCCGCGGCCGCGCGACGAACTTTTCGAGAAAGACGTCGCTACTGCCAAAGGCCGCCTGCGATTCGCGCTGCGCCTGCGCCAGCGCCGCGGCCAGTTCATCGGCCCGCTCGACGACGCGCATCCCGCGCCCCCCGCCCCCTTTGGCCGCCTTGAGCATGACGGGGTAGCCCAACTTTTCGCCGATTTGCAGCGCCTCTTCCGGACCGGAGAGGGGCTGATCGCTCCCGGCCAGCACGGGCACGCCCACGCTGGCCGCAATTTGGCGCGCGGTAACCTTGTCTCCCAATTGCTCCAGCACCTTTGGCGGGGGCCCGCAAAAGATGATCCCGGCCCGCTCGCAAGCCCGCGAGAGTTCCGGATTTTCGGACAGAAAGCCGTAACCGGGATGGATTGCGTCGACGCCGTGATTGACCGCGATCGCCACGATAGCGTCGATATCGAGATACGACCGCAGGGGCTCGCCCGCTTTGCCCACCAGGTAGGCCTCGTCCGCCTTCAGCCGATGCAGGGCAAAACGGTCCTCGTGCGAGTAGATGGCGACCGTGCGAATGCCCAGCTCGTGGGCAGTGCGGAAGACGCGAATGGCGATCTCACCGCGATTGGCGACTAACAGCTTACGAATCGTTTTCATCGCAACTCGAATCTTTCGTGGCGCAGGCGTCCCTGGATCAGACCCCGTTTTACTCGGCTGAGGCCAGATGATCCAGCGGGCGCCTGCGGGAGAAGAGGAGGAGAAGGCGCCCATTTGCAGCTCATTAACCCGATACGCGAGCGACGATCTAGAAGAGCCCTCGCTGGCGCTTCGGGTTAGTGCACAGAACAAAAAAAGCCGCCGGCCTCATTGCGGAGACCGGCGGCTTCTGTTTTCATCCGAATCAGAACAACTTATTTCGGCGGCTCGCTGCTGCCGGCTCCGACCGAGGCCGTTTCCGGCTCGGAGAGCGACCCTTCGAAGACCAGTTGTTTGACGTCGCCGACTGTCTTCACGTCGACGTGGATCGTGTCTTTGCCTTGGAACTCGCCCTTGAGCAGTTCTTCGGAGAGGGGATCCTCGACGTAGTTCTCGATCGCGCGACGGAGCGGACGGGCGCCGAAGTCGGTGTTCGAGCCTTTCTTGATCAGGTACGTCTTCGATTCGTCGCTCAAGATCAGCTTCAGACCTCGCTCCGACAACCGTTCGCGGACCTTGCTCAATTCCAGCTCGACGACCTCCTTCAGGTCGTTGACGTCCAAATGGCGGAAGATGATCACGTCGTCGACGCGATTGAGGAACTCCGGTCGGAAGACCTTCTCAATCCGCTCGTTGACGCGCGCCTTCATGCTTTCGTACGAGGCGTCATCGTCGGGCGATTGGAAGCCGAACGACGACTCGTTCTTGATCGCCTCGGCGCCCGCGTTGGTCGTCATGATGACGATCGTATTGCGGAAGTCGACGTTGCGACCAAAGCTGTCGGTCAGGCGACCTTCTTCCATGACTTGCAACAACATGTTGAAGACGTCTGGATGCGCTTTCTCGATTTCATCCAGCAGCACGACCGCGTAGGGCCGGCGGCGGATTTTTTCGGTGAGCTGGCCCCCTTCTTCGAAGCCGACGTAGCCCGGCGGGGCGCCAATCAGGCGGCTGACGTTGTGCTTCTCCATGTACTCGCTCATGTCGATCTGGATCAGCGCGTCGTCGTCGCCGAACATGAACTCGGCCAGCGCCTTGGCGAGCAACGTCTTACCGACGCCGGTAGGTCCGGCGAAGATAAAGCAACCCGTCGGCCGCTTGGGATCTTTCAATCCGCTGCGGCTGCGGCGCACCGCCTTCGAGATCGATTTGATCGCCTCGTGCTGGCTGATAACCCGCTTGTGGAGCTCTTTTTCCATCTCCATCAGCCGCATCGAGTCTTCGGTGGTCATCCGCGTGAGCGGGATGCCGGTCATCTTGGAGACCACTTCGGCAATCACTTCCTCGTCGACCACGCCGTCGGTCTCGCGCGATTTCTCGCGCCAGTCGCGGGTGATAGACTGTTTCTTTTTCTTGAGCTTGTCGGCCTGGTCGCGCAGGGCCGCCGCCTTCTCGAAGTCCTGATTGGCGACCGCCTCTTCTTTTTCCTTGTTCAGACGCTCGACTTCGTCGTCGATCTCCTTGAGATCGGGCGGACGGGTCATCGCCTTCAGCCGGACGCGGGCGCCCGCCTCGTCGATTACGTCGATCGCCTTGTCGGGCAGGCAGCGAGCCGTGATGTACCGGCTCGACAATTCCACGGCCGCGGCCAGGGCGTCATCGGTGATTTGCACCCGGTGATGCGTCTCGTAGCGATCTCGCAATCCTTTGAGAATCTCGACGGTCTCGGACTTGGTCGACGGCTCGACCATGATCACCTGGAAGCGGCGATCGAGCGCCTGGTCCTTCTCGATGTACTTGCGGTACTCGTCGAGCGTGGTGGCGCCGATGCACTGGATTTCTCCGCGGGCCAGGGCGGGCTTGAGCACGTTCGAGGCGTCGATCGCCCCTTCCGCGCCGCCGGCGCCGACCAGCGTGTGCAGCTCGTCGATGAACAGAATCGTGTTCTTGGCGCGACGAACTTCGTTCATCACCGCCTTGATTCGCTCTTCGAACTGGCCGCGATACTTGGTGCCGGCCACCATCATCGCCAGGTCGAGCACGACGATCCGCCGATCGCAGAGCAATTCCGGCACATTGCCGTCGATCACGCGTTGGGCAAAGCCCTCGACGATCGCCGTCTTGCCGACGCCCGCCTCGCCCAGCAGCACGGGGTTGTTCTTCGTGCGGCGACTGAGAATCTGGATGGCGCGTTCGATTTCCTTCTCGCGACCGATCACCGGGTCGAGCTTCCCTTGGCGGGCGAGCTCGGTCAGGTCTCGGCCGAAGCTGTCGAGCGCCGGCGTTTTGCTCTTGGCCTTGGGAGATTCGCCCCCGGAGCCGCTAGCGCCACCGCCGCCAGATGGAGTCCGCTCGCCTCCTTCGCTCCCTTCGATCCCGTGGCCAAGCAGGTTGAGAACCTCTTCGCGGACCTCTTCGAGCTTCAGACCCAAGTTCATGAGAACTTGCGCGGCGACCCCTTCCTGCTCGCGGAGCAGGCCGAGCAGGATGTGCTCGGTGCCGACGTAATTGTGATTCAGGTTGCGGGCCTCTTCCATCGAATACTCGATGACTTTTTTGGCGCGCGGGGTTTGCGGCAGCTTGCCCATGGTGACCATGTCTGGCCCCGATTGGACGAGCTTTTCGACCTCGAGTCGAATCTTGCGGAGATCGACGTCGAGGTTCTTGAGCACGTTGGCGGCGACGCCACTGCCTTCTTTGATCAGGCCCAGCAGCACGTGCTCGGTGCCGATGTATTCGTGGTTGAACCG
>DASXPZ010000801.1:0-4643 GCA_036493275.1 Pirellulales bacterium | reverse complement strand
GGTCGCCGCGGATTATCGCATGAAGCGATTCCAGATGGGCTTTGAACCAGTGCCGATCACTGGCCTGAAAAGTTACATGGATATGCTCAACCCGAGCTCGCGCCAGCAGGTGAGCCCGCGCTTCTGGATGGCGACGAATTACGACGCGCTTTTGACCGACGCCGAGGGCCTGGCCTGGGAGCTGCGCGGGAAAGGGGTCAAAACGATGACCGAAGACGCCTTGTTCGCAGCCAACGGGCAGAAAAAGCTGACCGGCAAGGCGAATCCGATCGCTAAGAAATGGGCCGAGACGATGACGGCCAAGTACGACGAGCTGGCGGTTCGTGAGCCGATCTTCGGCCAGTTGCGGAACTGCATGGACCTGGCCGTGATTGGCGCCTTGATCGTCAAAGAGGGGCTGGCTCAAAAGGCTGACTGCGATCTTTCGTCGCTCGTCGACCCAATGACTTCGCCCGTAGTGCAATTCGCGGCCCCCAAGCTGATCAACTCCGAGACGAGCGTTCGCGAGAAGAACGGCGATTGGATCAGCAGCACCTCGGGCGGCGTGCAGATCCACTCGTGGGGCGTGGCCGATCGCAAGGAACAGTCCGACACGCTCGCTCCTGTTCGCGAGAAAGCGGCCCCGGCGAAGCAAGCCAGTTGGCGCTGGAACTAGCCCGAGCGGTCGTTCGATTCTGAAACGTCGATGATCATCTCCGGCGTGGCCGGGTCGCGCAGGTTGACCACCCGCACGCGCGGCACCCGGACAATGGCGCGCGGAAAATAGTGATCGATATAACCGCCCAACGCAAGCTCTTCCAAGTCGCCCGCCGGCGGCAGCGCGGACTTCAGCAGCACGACTTCGCAGGCCCCCGTAAGCTGAGCGAGACGCGCCGCGATCGAATCGCTAGTCACGTCCCAACTCTCCGGCAATGGCGACGATGATAACCTGGGCTCTTCGTCGTGAACGAAGCGCCAAGGATCAACGACCGCCAATCGCGCAATCCGGGGCGAGTCGCGCAAGGCTTCGACAGAAGTCGCAAATTCCGCTTCCGGCAGCGACCCGGCAATTAGCTCTGCTTGCAGTTGCATCGCCCGAACGCACAGCCAATGGGCCGCCGAATCCGAGAGGGGTTGGAACCGATGCGTTTTGCGCACCGCGTCCGCCAGTTCTCCCCCGCCGACGATCAGCAGCGTCTCGGCCGCGGATTGCGCTTCCAGCCAGGCGCGAAACCGCTCGACTACGTCTGGCAACGTCAACACGCTTCCGCCGAGCTTGACGACGCGACGAGTTATTCCGTCGATGCTCATCGCTCGGCCGCTTCCAGCGTCAGCACCGCCAGGGCGTGGGCCGGCGCGCAGCGCGAGACGTCGGGGCCAAGCTGAGCAGCTAGCGAGATCACCTCGGCGTCGATCGGCAATTTTTTAAGAACGCGCCGCGCCAAGAATTCTCCCTGCCCGGAGAGGACTATCGTTGTCGGGCGGACCGCCATTCGGGCAAGAACGTGGACGATCGCCGTGGCCAACCTGGCGGACTGCGCCGCGCGAATCGCCTCGGCCGCAATTAGCGCGTCCCCTTCGTCGAACATCGTTCGATCCGCGCAAATCGCTCGGGCCAGCCGGTCATGAGCCGCGGCGCGCGTCGCCGGGCGGCCATCGGCCGTCGCCAGGTCGCCTGCGTCCTCGGGCAGTTCGCCCAATGTCAGATAGGCGTCGAGCGTGGTGGCGAAAAGCTCTTGCGCCGTGGGGCATTTCGTCCCGCGCCAAAGAAGCGATTCGACCACGGCGCAAATCGGGCTGCGGACCACGCCGGTATAGACCAACTCGCCGTGAGAAAGCCTGGCGGGATCGGTCAGCCCCAAAGCGGACGGGCGGCCCTCGATGATCGGTATGATATCGGTCGTCGTGCCGCCAATATCGATCAGCAAGCCGGCGCGTTGCGAAACGTAGCGGGCCGCAAATTGCGCCACGGCGCGCCAGTTGGAAGCCGCCGCCGCCAGCGGGCGCTCGATCGCTTCTTCAGGCGACACAAGCGCGCCATCGGTCAGATAGATCCGCAGCGAGCGGCCCGCCGCTGCTTCGACCAGGGCCGCGACGATCGCGCGCACTCCTGCGGCCTTTGTGGCGAAGCAATCAGCCAACTCGCCGGTCATTGTCGCCACGAGTGCGGCGCTGTCGGCGTGCGCGTGTGAGTCGGTGTGCGGCCGCCCGTTAGCCGGTGGCGCATTGCGAATCAATTCCGCCAGCGCCGCGGGCAATCGTTCGGGCGTTTTCCAGAGAGCAAAGCCGTTCGACAGGGCAAACCCTTGCCCGTCGGCCACTTTCAGGTTGGCGCCGCCGACGTCGATCGCCAGCAGAGCCGTCGATCGCGCCACGTCAGTGGATCCATCGCGCGGAGAATAAACCGACGTCAAAGCGTCCGACATCCCGAGATTGCGCCGTGTCAGTTAGCGTCTCGTCAATTGGCATCGTCCACCAGCTTGGTGACCTGCCGCAAGAAGTCAACCGCCTGTTGTGGGAAGGCGTCCTTCTCCTTGCTCCAGTAGCTGATGACGGCCGGCTTGCCATCCACGGTGATCGGAAAGTGGACGCTCGAACCGAGAACCCGGCTCATTGCGGTCGCGTCTTTTCCTTCGACCTTCGAGAGATTGTTATGGATTACCACGTCGGTCCCTTTCGCCGCGCGGGCTATTGCGGAGTCGGCAGCAGGAAAGGTGGCGCCGGCGGCGCCGACCGAAGCTTCGAAGACAAACGGTTGCGCGACCAACGAGACTCGGGCCTCGTCGTTATCGAGCGTGGTGACGCAAACGCGATCGACCTGCGGTAGTTCTTTCTGCACCCGATCGAGGAAACGATCGAGCCCTTGCTCCGACTTGGTGGCCACCTCGGCCGCGCGCGACAAGAACCGAGCCACCTTGGGAGGGTCCTTGGCTAGATTCGCCAGGAACCGCGCCGTGCGCGACGGCCCATCGGGCAAGTCTTCCGGATAGACGTCGGTGGTCTCGGTGAACCAGCCGATCATCATTTCTTCCCAGGTTTGCTCGCCCCAGGTGATCACCGATTTTGGATCGGGATTCGCCAGATTGTTTTCCGAATTATCGAAGTGCGCCAGGCAGTGCAACTCCGTGCCGGCCGGGGCGAAGATCGGCTTCACCGGATGATAGGTAACCTGCCAGTTGAAGTCGTAACGAGGCACGTTCAACACCGTTTCGGTCTTGCCGTCCGGATATTTCAGGTCGTAGCGGAACGCCTTGCCCCGCAGGTGCATGTGGGGCGACATGTCCATGATCAGCGTGTCTTTTGTAAAGCGGTGGGCCGATTCGACCGGATGGTTATCCGCGCCCGCCGGAATGCTGAACGAAGGATTGATTGCCATATGAACTTCCACTTCGCGCGTCACCTCTTCCGGCTTGCTGAACCAGAAGCCGACCGCCGTGCGGTCCTGCTGCGCCACGCCGTTGGGCGTGTAGTGCATTTGGAATAGCAGCTTAGTGCCGGCGGCGACGCGCGTGGCTGCTCCCTTGGGCCCAGTGGCCGGCGGCGTGCCTGGCGCCGCGCCTGCGATCAGACGCATGCTGCCGTCGCCGATGCTTGGCTGCACGCCATGTCCCAAGGCGCCGTTGAGATTCCAGAGCGGGTTTTCCTTCGAGCACGCGAACACAAAGACGTGATGCACCAGGGCGCGATTGCCCATCAGAATTTCAGAGGCCTTGATCCAGCGATCTTCTTTCCAGCCCGGATCGACCATGAAATACTGGTACTCCACGGTCCCTTCAGCCTGCACGTCGTACGGCTTGTCGTTCATGTAGACGATTTGTTCCGGCTTGCCCAACTGCCAGGTTTCGGGGAAGTCGACCGGCGCCGGCAGGTCTTTGGGGTCCCCCTCGGGAGCGCCCGCTTTGACCCAAGCGTAAAGGGTCTCTTTGTCTTCGTCGCTCAGGCTGCGGTCGTTGGTGAACTTGCCGATGTGTGAATCGGCGTGCCAGGGGGGCATCCGTTGCTCGCGAACCACCTCTTCGATCATCTCGGCCCAGCCGGAGACTTCGTCGTACTTGGTGAGCGCTAGCGGAGCGATTTGCCCCTCGCGGTGGCACTCCAAACAGTTCTTCTGCAAGATCCGCGCAACCTGGTTGCTGTAGGTCACGGACGAATCTTTTTTGACTTCGCGAACGCGGCCAATCAGGCAGCCCGGCGCCTCGGTCTTGGGGACGCTGATGCTTTTGCCGGCCAGCAGTTCGTCGAGCGCCTCGACCAGGTGATTGCGGCGGACCTTCAATTGAGCGTAGCCGCTGCTGTTGCCCAGGCCGTATTGATCGTCGATCTGGCCCTGGTAGCGAATGACGTGATCCTTATCCAGCAGAAAGACCTGCGGCGTCCGCTCGGCGGCAAATTGATCTGCGATGACGTTGCCGACGTCTTTCAATACCGGAAAGCCGATGTTGTGAACGCGAACATAGTGAGCGATCTCGGTGTTTGAGTCTTGCCGGTTGGAATCGATGCCGATGAAGGCCACGCCCCGTTTTTCATACTCGCGGGCCATTTCACCCAAGCGGGGCGCGTAGAGTTTGGCCAATGGGCACTCGGCTCCGATGAACGCCACGACGACCGGCTTGCCCGCCGCCACTTCGTCGAGCGAAGTTTCTTTTCCGCGGAAATCTCGCGCG